>JALGSS010000305.1 GCA_029821745.1 Candidatus Zipacnadia bacterium | reverse complement strand
ACGATGCTGTCCAGCCCCAGGAGCGGCCCCCGGGGCCCTGACTTGTAGCGGAGCAGCGCGGAGCGGATAGCGTGGATCTGCTCGACGGCCCAGCTCACCCACGGGATACTCGACGCCTCGGGCAGGAGCCAGTCGTACAGGTCGAGGCGAAGCGCCAGCGCGTCGGTGAGAGAAAGGCTGGTGCTGCCGATGGCAACCTTGTGGTCGATGTCGCCGGCGAAGGTCCGGTTCAGTTCACGCTTGATCATGAGCCAAGAGGCGTCAGGGCTGAGCGAGACGTCGCGATCGGCGAGACGAGCAGCCACCTCGGGGGCGTGGTGGCAAGCCAGGTGCAGGTCGATGGTGACGACGGCGGCGGCGAGCGCGCGCTGGTACTGAGAGCGGGCCAGGCCGGATTCGTAATGCGTGTAGTGGAAGACTTCCTGCTCCTTGACCTCCCGGGCCGGGATGGGCCGCCCGGGCTGGAGCAGACCCCGGTTGTCGGAGCAGCTATTCGACACATCGGTGGCGATGGCTCTCACTCGCGCCTGCCACTCGCCCGCATGGTGCAGGCCAATGGATTCCCAGGGCTGGTTGGTGGCGAGAAAGAACAGCATCACCTGCTGGACCGTCTCGTCGACCATCGCCGTGCGGCAGCCATCATGCCCCGGTGCATTGTACGATACGTTGAGATGGCAGCCCGCCCAGCGGAACCCATGGCCGCGCTGATCGCGGACGTAGCCACATCCGCCGAGGCGGACTGAGCTACTCCTGAGGGCCTTGCGGACGGCGTCCCGGGCGGCATCCTGGCAGGCGACCAGGCGGAAGGGCGATTCGCATTCCCCTGTCTGGGTCTCGAAGATCTCGTTGTAGTCGTAGTAGAAACGCTTCCGTCGCTGGGCAAGGCACCCGTGCCCGGCATCTGGCACCGATCCTGGATGGTCGCCTTCGCACGCAGCAGGGCTCCCGTGTCCCCGCCGGTGCAGATATGGCGTTCTTCGTCACATCCCATCGCGACGCATTCGAGGGGTTCGGCAGTCATGGTGGGCCTCCAGTCTATTCTCGGGTCGGGCCGTCAATAGTGCGTCGGCCCGATGGTCTGGACCATCTGTGTACCAAGGGAGTGGTGCTGTACGCGTGAACGGTGCTGATACGTGAGAGATTCGGTGTATGGCTGCGCGGCTACGAGGATCTGGTCGAGGAGGGGCCCGAGATCGGCTTTGGAGCACGCCTCGGGCTGCGGCAGATCGACCCGTAGGCGGCGATCCTTCAGATTGAGCCCGTCCCAGTTCGTCATCATCACGGTCTCTCCGGTCTCGATGCAGCGCTGGACGATGTGCCCGCGCAGATAGGCTCGGGTGTCTTCCGGTGGCGTGATGAAGGTCTGCTCAAGAGCCTCGGTGGTGAAGGGCGGCGCGTGGCCGCAGTCCCGGGCGATATGGAGCCCCTCCTCGGCGAACAACTCCGGGGTCACCTCGTGCCACAGGATGTCCAGATTCACTGCGTCCTCAGGCTCGGCGGTGTCCGCGAAAGCGATGCGCTTGGCGGCCCACTCTACGCCGCTGCCCTTCAAGTCGTGGTCGCGCAGAGCGGACGTGACGCGGGCCAGCCATGCCGCGTACTTGTCCCAATCGGGGATCGCTGTCGCGGCGTACGGGTCTTCCGCGAGGATGGCCGCGATCGTCTCGCATCCGCGGTCGGCCATGTCCATGGCTGTGACTTGCTCGCCGGTTTCCAGAAGCTGCGGCTCCCACGGGTCCCTGTTCCAGGCGAACGCGGCCTCCATGGGCCTTGCCAGGGACAGATCGGCGTAAGGAACCGGCGGATGGGCCCGGAGCAGCGCGTACGTTGCGGCCTGGATCAGCGCAATCCGCAACTCCGAGGTGGGGGAGAGGGTCAAGTCCTGGGGGCCGATGACATGATTGCGGATGGCCGCCGCGTCCTCGCTGAGAGATTCGGCGAACCCGCGCAGGTTGAGGCTCAAGGTTCGGTTCGTGGTCGTGGCCGCCGTGGGGAAGATGGTACTGGCGCCTTCGAGTCTCTGGGAGCACAGGAAGACCTCGTCGCTGTTTTCGTCACCCACCGCTCCGCTCCCCAGCAGGACCCCGGCGGCGATCATGAAGGGGACATAGGCTCTGAGAGTCTGCCCGAAGGCCTCCTCGGTCATGAGGGTCAGGTCGACCCGGGACATGGCGATATTCACGTGCCCCGCCCGGTAGACGAAGCCCCTGCCGTGGGGTTTCCGGGAACGGTTCATCAGCCACAGATACACGGGGTCCTCCGCGTGTTCGGCGATGGCGCGAGCGACGACGTACTCCTGGGCGGACATGTGTCTGTAGGCGTCTGCGGGCGCGAGGGTGCACGGGGTGCAGACTTCGACCTGCGATAAGTCGTCATAGCACGCGCCGCCCGAGGGGAGACAGCACAAATCCGGGCTCGCGCCGTAGTAGTTCCACGCGGGCGAGATCCCGTGGGTCGGAGCCGGCGTGTGATTCGGGTAGACGTACTGGTTCGCCGCTTTGATGGCGGCCTCGACGCCGCTCACCTGGGCGTCCCGCCAGCCGACGCCCGGAGTGGACTTCGCGAGATGCTCCAGTTCGACGCCGATGGTTGGTCGGATGAGGCCCTCAAGTTCCACATTCATCACCGTCCTCGTCGATTGGTTGGGTCTCGGGCTTGGCGGCTGCCTGCGACCGGCTCAGGCCACCACTCGGAACCTGAGCCGGTTTTCGCGGCGCGTGAAGTGATCGGTCTGGACGACTTCTTCATACACATGGATGCTGGTCACGCGGCTGATGTCCTGGCTCGGGACGCCGAGAGCGACGGCCAGGTCATCCCTGCCCAGGTCGGACAGGTTGCCGTGAAGCTGGCCCTTCAGATGCTGGATGACATTGAGGGTGGTGACCGGGCGCTTGCCGTCGAAGTAGGCCTCACGGGCTGCGGATTGGACGGCCTGCTTGATAGCCCGGCCGCTGAGCACCTCGCTGGCGTTGTAGACACGCTCGGCGTTGGAGCTTTCGAAGACCACGCGGACGAAGGGCCGATCGAGAGTCGCGACGGCAGCCTGGGCCATCTCGGTCGCGTCACCCTCGATCACCACACGCTCCAGGTAGGTCTGGATGATCTGAGCGGTGACCTCCGGGATGGGCAAGGGCACGTCGATGACCTCGTCGATGCGGCTGCGGATGGCAGGGTCAAGTCGATGGTAGAAGTTGGTCGTGAAGACGAAGAGTCTCGGGGCCTCGCCGAGCTCTCGCTTTTCAGCAATGATTCTGGCGAAGGCGGAGAAGAGCCGGTCGCCCACATCACTGCTGACCCCGTCACCTGACGCTCCCCTTTTCGGAAGGGCGCTGTCCAGCTCGTCGAAAATGATGGCCGTGGGCAGATCGCCGCCGGCACTCAATGCCGCGGTGAGGTTCTTCTCGCTGGCCCCGTACCAGAACGAGGTGATCTGATCGGAGTTCACGCTGAACACCTGGAAACCCAACGCGACCAGATCTCGCCCCAGCTTATTCTCGGCGATGGTTGTTTTCCCGACGCCGGTAGGGCCGGCGTAGCAAATCGACCGGACGGGGTGAACACCGAACTTCGCGGCCTCGATCTCGTCGCCGAAGACCTGGACGATCTGAGACATCTTCGCGACGACAGCGGGCGTGTAGATGAAGTTGTCTTCGTCCTCAGGAATGGGCGTGACCGGGGTGAGCATCCGGTCGATCTGGCTGGTCTCTTCATCGCAGGCAGGGCCGGTGTAGGCGATGCGCGGGCGCCCGTCGGTGACGCGCAGGGGCGCGTTGGGCTCCAGGTCATCGAGGATCGCCAGGAGTTCGTCGGAGACCATCGTCACGGCGATGTCGCTGTCATCACCGGCATCCCGCAGGACGACTTCGACGAGGGGCCGACCGCCGTTCTCTGGGCGCTCGACGCTCTTGAGCCGCGCCCGCACCAGCCCGGTGGGATCGTAGCCGTGGGAGCCGTAGTAGACCGCGTCGCCTTCCGCCCCCAGGGCGTACTCGACCGTGGCCCCAATCGGCGGCGGCGGGGCGCCCTCGGGCAGGAGCATCGAGACTGTGTCATCGACCCAGAGCTGCAGATCACCATTGTCACTGCTGATGTCGGGCATGCAGCGGGTCGCTTTCCCCAGCTTCCGAGCGGAACTCGCCCGCAGCTTGCCGATCTCGCCCTCGAGGTGGTCCTGGCGCTTCCGGGTCTCAACGACGAGGCCCACGAAATCGGGGAGTGTCGCGCGGAATCCGGCCAAGATCTCGTCCGGGACCCCCGCGGCGGACAACTCGGCGAGCAGCAGGGCGCTGCGCGCGTGGGCTTCGTCTGCATCGCTGCACTGAGCGATGGCGCGGAAGTACTGATGGAGAATCATCTGGACTTGCTCGGTCATTTCAGGCCTCCGTTCGTCGTTGTGAGCTCCATCGCCCGCTCTTCGCTGTGTGCGACCGGGCATCCGCATATCAGGCATTCCTCCAGGTCTGGAGTGATACAGCCGACGTGCATTCCGTACCCACACCTAGGGCAGAAGACGGCCTCCTCGCCGGGACTGATGGCTAGCATGTCGACGGGGCACAGGGCCTCGCGGTCGAAGCGTTCCCGCCGCTGCGGGTCGATCCAGTCGCAGGTCGTGTACCTGAACAGCCGCGAGCCAACCCTCAACTGGTCATGGTCCTCCAGGATTGACGTCCCGGCGATGAGCGGACACCCGACCAGGACCTCCATGTCGGGCGGCGCGAGGAGCAGATGCGTGTCGGCTGGGCGGGGTACGAGAATGGGCGCTCGCGGGTCCTCACCGTCGGCGAACTTGATGACAGGGGACTTGCCGTTCGGGAGCAACGCAACCGGGTCCAGAACGGGCAAGCCGATGGATTCTAGCACGTGGTCTTCGGCAGCAAATATCAGGCGCGCCACAGCGTCAGACCTCCTCGGGCACGGCGTGAGTGGGGACCTGCTCGACGTGCAGGTCGACTTGACTCAGGGACCCGCGGCGCCAGCGATAGGCCGCCGCGATGGGCTGGCCTTGCACCATCGAGGCGATAACGAACAGGCTGGCCGCGTCGCCCGCCCACTGGAACAGCTCCCAGTCATCGGGTGAGGGCGTGAGGGACCCCGGCGGGTGCGTGTGCATGGGACCGAGGATGCGGAAGGGATCGCCCATATGTGCCACGGCATCCTGGGCGAAGGCCCAGTCCCCGGCGGAGAAATCGACGGTCGCTGCTTCCGCTTCCCCCTGCCCCGGCGGGACAAGGACGTCCGTGACTACGCATCCGCCCTTGGGACCGATTGCTCCGACGGCGAAGGCGCGCTGCTCAACGCCGCCGTCGTCCTGAACGAGGGCCCCGATTACTCCGGCGGCCGTGGCCGAGATCGTGGCCTCCTCGCCGGATATGGCTTCGTCATAGAGCGGCAGTCGATAATTGAAGGTCATCTCCGCGGGCGGTGCGTCGCCCTCGAAGTAGAGGAAGCTCACCGCGCGCTCGCCAGGGCGAAACACATAGTGTTGTGTCGAGAGCGCATTGAGGGCTGCCTGGGTCTCGAGCAGGAACATCTCGCCGGCGAGGACTTCCTCCTCAGCCAGTTGCCTGCCGGTCGCATCGGTGACGGTGAGGGTGCACGCGGCGAGATTGAACGCGGGGTCGATGGGTCGGGCCTGCCAGAGCGCGGAGATGTGGACGAGATCGCCGCCTGTGAGGCCCTCGTCGAGAAGCCCGAGCGCGACGCCCTGGGCGGCGAGTTCGACGCGGCGCTCCACGCGCTCGGCCTCGATCGGGTACGTGAGTCTCACCGAACGCCTATCGACGTTCGTGGTGTGGATCGTGTACTCCGTCATCTCATTCGTCCTCCTGGGTGCGGCGGGTGGAGCCTGAGTAACTGGTTTGCGACGAGGTGGCAGAGGGGAGAGGGCCGTCGGCCCTCTCCCCGGCTGCCTAGGTGCCCGACCGGGCTGCGGTGAGTCGCGGGATTGCCGCGTTCTCGCCTTCCTCCAGCAACCCCCGCACGCGATCGTCCTCCAGGCTTTCGGACGGACGGAGCAGGTGTCCGCCACTCGTTCGCACCGAGTAGTCGAGCTCCATGCCACGGGCGCTCTGGGTCGGCAGACGCATTCCACCCACGGCATCGGCGAGCAGTTGACCGACCGTGGCGTGGCCCTCGGGGCTGATTGACGTCTCCCGTTGGCCGGTTAGGTCGCGGAACCGAATGTCAGCCATGTCTCTAGTCACCTCCCTCTGCGAGAATGAGCTGCCCGGACGTACACCACCAGGTCTGCCACGTCCGGGCGGCGTCCGGGTGCGTCTCGAACACGCCGAGGAGGGCCTCGGCGAGGTCGACAGCGTTCTCTATGGCGGCGAGAATCGTCCTTACTGCATCATCCGTCGGGGTGACGAAGGGACAGTAGACAATCGCCTTCTGCATGTCGGCGGAGAACTGGACCAGCCACGTCTTCTCGGCGAAGGCCTCTCGCCAGAAGTCGAGGTCGAGTTTGCTGAGCCCATGAGGGATGAGCCGGCGAGCGATGATGATCGCGCCGGCGTTTGACGAGACCGCGTGGTTGTGGACGACGAACTCGCCTGGCTTCGCTCCCGGCGTGGACTCGGCATCCAGCGCGTCGGCGACTGCGGTGGCCCAGGCCTGAGTGAACTCCGCGCGGTCGGCTTTGACGATTCGTTGTGACCGGCCCTCGGTCCACCTCGCGACGGGCGGGTCAAGGCGCCACTCGCCCAGGCTATCGACGAACCACCCGGACAACCCTCTTTTGGCTTGGGGGCACTCTTCGCCGACTTCGGCTCGGATGAAGCGGCTGTTCGCTCTGCGGGGCGGGGCGGGCATCGAACTACACCTCTCAGCCTGCGGGGTCAGATGAGTCGGCGCGTGTCGAACGGGAGCTGACCGGTTGCCTGGGCGTCGGCGAAGTGCTTGAGGGCCTCGGAGTTGAAGATCCCATGATCGGCGGCCCAGTCATTGCCGCTGATGATATCGAAGACGAGGTTCGCGCTGGATACCAGCGGCACCAGACCACGCCTCGCGATCTGGTTTTCTAGGTCAGAGCAGATGATGAAGGGCGGCTCAGAACGGATGTTCGGGTGGAAGGGCACACCGACGTCAGGCTCGTACACGGTCAGGCAGGCGTTGGGGAATTCTGGTCGGGTGAGGAAGCGGATGCGGTGTCTGTCCACGAGCTCGATGGAGCCGTCGGGCAACTT
>JALGSS010000304.1 GCA_029821745.1 Candidatus Zipacnadia bacterium | reverse complement strand
CAGGGCGTGTACGTGACCCTCAACAATCACCCCGGCAGCCCGCTTCCGGTGGAGGACACGCACCACGCGGCGGCGGCCAAGATGGCTGGGCTGTCCGGCGAGGATCTCGGCAAACCGCTGGCGTGGGACCTGGCCGATCAGCGCAAAGCTCGGGCGTTTGTCGAAGCGAAGATCGGGATCGACTTCTGGTGGATCGACGGCAATCCGCCTGCGAACATGCGGGGTTTGAACTCGACGATGTGGTGCGCGAAGACCTACTACGACGGCACCCAGCGTCGCACAGGGCAGCGATCACTGACCTTCAGCCGCTACGGCGGCCTGGGGCAGCACCGCTACCCCGCCGGATTCTCCGGAGACGTGCATTCCGAATGGGATGTGCTGAACTACGAGGTGCGGTTCACCTCCCGCGCCGGGAATGTGGCCTTCCCGTACTGGTCTCATGACATCGGAGGGTTCCACGGTAATCGGCTCGACCCCGAACTGTATATTCGCTGGTGCCAGTTCGGCGCGCTCAGTCCTGTACTCAGACTCCACAGCAACCACGGGGTGCGAGTGCCCTGGGAGTACGGCGACGAAGCCGTCGAGATCACCCGGGACTACTTCTCCCTCCGGCACAGGATGTACCCGTACCTGAACACCTGCCAGCGCGAAGTCTACGAAACCGGGATGCCTCTGTGCCGTGCGATGTACATGGATTGGCCCGAATACGATGAGGCCTACAAGTATGACTTCCAATACATGCTTGGGCCCAGTGTTCTTGTGGCGCCGATCACGGCTCCCTCCACTGATGGGGTCGCATCGAAGAGCCTTTGGCTGCCGCCCGGACAGTGGTGGGACTACTGGACGGGCGAGCCGCTCGAAGGCCCGCGCCTTCTCGTGTATAGCGCTTCGCTTGACCGCTGCCCGATGTTCGTGAAGGCCGGCGGGATCGTGCCCATGCAGCCGACGATGCAGTACATGGGACAGGAGCCTGCCGATCCGCTGACGATCGACGTGTGGGCCGGGGGCGATGGCAGCATCGACCTGTATGAAGACGACGGGACCTGTATGAAGACGACGGGCTCTCGCTGAAGTACAAGACCGACGCCTTCGCGCGGACGTCCATTCAGTATGAGGAGACCCCCGGTGCCCTGTCGGTCCTGATTGGGCCGCGCAAGGGCTCTTACGACGGTGCCGCCGCAAAGCGAGCTTTCACCGTGGTGCTCCATGGCGTCGCCAAACCGACCGAGGTGGCACTCGCGCTGCAAAGCGGGCCCTCAACGGTGGCCGCCTTGGATGTGCCGACGAGCATTCCAGTCCTGTGGGAGCATGACGCGGCGACCGATCGGCTGACAATCCACGTGCCGGCGCATCCGGCCACGCAAGAGACTCAGATCCGTGTCTCCGGCGTGCCGGCGACAGGGGCGATCAAGCTCCGGCACCGGCTTGAAACCATCGGCGCCTGCGCGACGGATGCGCTCAAAACGGCGGCCGGCTACGACATGGCGGCTGACGTCGTCGCACCGATCCAGGAGACAGCCAAGGCTGCCAACGCCGACGGCGCGCGCTACGATGAGGACGAGCTCTACCGGCGCGTGTCCGCTACGACGGACCACGTCCAGGGGGCCTGGGAGGCGTTGGCAGGAGCGGAGAGTGTCAATGAAACGTCACGTCAGGAAGTCATGGCGAGGCTGGTCGGCTTGACGGCCTCCGCGAGTCTCGGTGCAGCGGCCGACCCGGAGGCGCGTGAGATCAGGGCATCGGTGTCCACGCGCGTTCCACTGCCGGGGGCGAAGCTCTCGGCGACGCCGGTTCTCCCGAACTGGTGGCGGCAAACCGGCAGTGGAGACGGAGAGCGCGGAATCAGCAGTGCGGACGGGACGCTGAGCCTGTCCTATAGCGCGAAGCCCGAGAAGGCGATGAGTGAGCCGGCCCTGGGTGCGCTCGTCTTCGGGGCAGACATGACGCTGGAGTGGCGAGGCGTGCGACTCCCCGTCGCCGCCCGGACATCCCTGGACTGCAGTTTCGTCCAGCAGTGGCATCTCATCGGGTCGTTCTCCAACCGCGACGGCAAGGGATTGGAGGCGGTATACGAGCCCGAGAAGGGCATCGACCTCACGGCCTCGTATCCTGGCCTGGACGGCACCGCGAAATGGCAGACCACAACCTGGCGCTTGCCCACGGCTTCGGACGATGCTGCCGTGTTCATCGATCTCGAGCCTCGCTTCAAGCCGAAGGACCAGGCGATTGCATACGCTGTCGCCTACATCGTCTCGGACGAGGAACAGGAGGCCATTCTCTCCGTGGGCACTGATGACGGCTGCAAGGTGTGGCTGAATGGGGAAATCGTGCTGACTCATCCTGAACCCAGGGCGCCGTCGCCGGGGCAGGACCACCTCGAGGTGGTCCTGAAGAAGGGCGTCAACACGGTCATGTACAAGGTGGCCAACGAGTTCGGTCAATGGGGGCTGTTTCTGCAGGTCACGGGGCGGGATGGTGTTCCGCTGTCGGGCGTGAGGACCACCCTGAAACCGTAGCGTCGCACGGCCGCTAGGTGTCGGGCATCTGACGAGGAGTGTTGAACGTATGGGTTGGGTCATGATCGCTGTGATCGCACTGGCGCACGGGGCCTCTTCGGCTGCGCCGGACGTCTTCGTCGTGCACGATTTCAGCACGGACGAAAGGCTGGTGGCGGCTCCGTGGCCGGACGCGGCTGGTGCCGCTTCCACCAGCAAGGTCAGCATCCGGCGCGAGGGCGTCGACGCAGAGCATGCCACCGCGCTACGCGTCGACTACAGCTTCCCATCCGAGCGCTGCACCCAGGTCCGGCTGGATATCGCCCTGCCCGCCTGCGGGAACTACTCCGACCTGTCGCTGCAGGTGCGCGGAGACGGCAGCGGCAATGTGCTGGAGGTGTGGACTGGCGAGCAGGCCCGTGGCTGGCGTGGCGTCGGCCACCGTGCCCTGGACTTCAGGGGTTGGCGGACGGTGACGCTGCCCCTCGCGGACAACTACACGGTCCTGGCGCACACCATCCGCCTCGTCGTGCGCCGGCAAGGTGAGCTCGGCGATCATGGCATCAGTCTGGATGACATCACGCTCAGTGGCCCCGTGGACAAGCCTTTGCCTGCGGATTTCTCGGTGGGCCCCAACGTACCTGACGAGCCACCCTTCCGTCGTGAGAGAGCGTTCGAGATTGAGCGCCGGCGCATCGGTGACCGCACAGTGGCGCTGGTGGACGGGGACCCGCTGATGTGCGTGCTGGATGTCGTACCGACCGCCGAGTATCTGGAGCTTGCCCGGCAAGCCGGAGTGAACTGCTTCGCGCTGGACCTGTACTGGCGGGACCTGGAGCCTGAGCGCGGATTCGACCGGTGGCAGAAGCTGCGCGGGCTCGTGGACTGGCTGGGCGATGCAGGCTTCGGCGTGGCGATGCTGGTGAACATCCACCAGCCGCGCTGGCTCATCGCCCAGCTCAGCGATGAGCCCCTCGAGAGTGGGGCCATCTACCCCAACCACCCCGTCGTCCGGCGTGAGTTCGAGCGGTTCCTCAACGGATTCCTGCCCCGTTTCGCATCCGCGAGGAACCTGCTGATCGTCGGCGTCTCCGGTGGGGGAGAGGCCGACGCCAACTTCCCGGAGCCCCCGGGGAGTCTCACGCGTTGGCGGGCGTCCACGAGCCTGCTGGAGGAGTTCCGGGGCTTCTTGCGGGCGAAGTATGGGGCCGATGCTGCGTGGCGAGATGCGTGGCAGGCCGCCGAAGCGGCGCGGCTCGACGAGGCCGTCCCGCCTGTTCCATTGGGCGATGGACGGGGTCCCTGGACCGACCTGCGACGCTCGTGGCATGACTGGCGGGAGTTCGTGGATCAGTGGTGGTTGGGCGTCACCGACTGGCAGGCGCGGATCGTGAAGCAGCACCTCCCGGGGCGGCTGTTGATGGTCCGATTCGGGTGGCCGGTGTTTCAGTGTGAGAACATCTTCCTCATCCGCAACGCCCCGAACATCGACATGATCCAATGCAAGGATGCAGTGCCGACATGGGAAGCCGCCGGCCCGTGGTTCCTGGCCTCGCGTGCTGCGCTGTACCACGGGGCCGTCCGGAACACCGAGAAGGTGAGCTTCCCAGAGGTGGACGTCGGCCACAACCGCGGGCGGCCCAGTGGCTCGGACATGACAACCTACCTGCCGCCCCTGGGGCCGTTCCTGGGGGCACTGTGGTACTACCGCGGGCTGCATGAGACATTCATCGACGGGCTGGCCGAGGCGATCGGGGATCTCAAACGGGCGGCCCTGGTCTCGACGCAAGCCAATATCGCCATCTTCTACGGACAGAAGAATGCCAACTGGACTCAGCACCATGCGAACTACGCGAACGAGGCGGCGCTGGCCGGGGCCGCCCGCGCGCTGGGAGAGTCAGGGCTGGCTTTCACCGTGGTATCCGAGTACACGCTGGACCAATTAGGAGACGTTGAGTGCGTGATCCTGGGAGACACGCCGGTGCTTCCCAGGGAAGCCGCACGGGCGATTGAGGATTTCGCGGCGAAGGGCGGGCGAGTTGTTGTCGAGGACCTAGAACGGCAGCACCTGGATGGGACGGCCTGTGAGCTGTCACTTCCGGACTCTGCATTCGTGGTGCCGGGCGGGTTCTTCGGCTCGGTCCAGCCACGGGGAGACAGCCTGATGCTCGACGCCGGGAAGAAGCAGCAAATCCAACGAGTGATCGATTACCTGTCAGGGGATTAATCCGGCGGGGTCACTTATGTCGGGCAGCGACGCCCAGTGCGTACGCAATGGCCTGTTTGATGCTCATCCCACGGCCCTTCTCCTGTGCGTCTGCGAAAGCTCCCTCGGTCAGGGCTTCCCGGGAAGCGGCCACGCATTCCTCATGCTCCTCGCGCATGATGAGCGGGACCGGGGCGTTGCAGGCCTCGCGGATGGCCTCCGCCGCCCCATGCAGACATGCCGCAGCTTGGTGATCCCCGAGCACGCAGGCCGCCTTGGCAATGCCCTCAAGAGACCCGGCGATCTCGGGCTTGTCCTCAAGATACCTGAGTAGGCGCAGTCCCTGGGCGTGGACGCCCAGCGCTTGTGCAGCATCTCCCTGAACGAACGCTAAGTCCCCCATCAGGTTGAGACCATACGCCGTGACTAATCGATCCCGAGACCGTCGCGCCACGTCCAAGCCCTGGTCGTACAGCGTCCTCGCCTTGTCGTACTCGCCCCTCCACCGCGCGATGTAGCCAAGGTCGAGGTGGGCCCAGCCGATGCATCTAGCATCTTGATGCTGACGAGCCAGCTTGAGCGCTTCCGTGTGAAGCGCCTCACCACGCTCAAGCTCGTTCCGGTACACCATGACATTGGCCAGGGTGTTAAGTGAGTATATGGTGCAGCGGTATTCCCTCAGTGCTCTTCCGAGTTCCAGGCCCTCCGTGAGCAGTCGCTCCGCTTCGTCGTAGGCGGCGCATCTCCACGCTTGGTGACCGAGTACCATGAGGGCGTACCCCACACTCCGGTTATCGCCCACCTTCTTGGCCAGGGCCAGACCCTCAGTCGCCTGCGCGGCCGCCCTGTCGTAGTCGCCACGCATACACGCGAGCCCTGCGGTGAGCACGAGGAACTTCGCCCTGAAGCGCACTGAGCGGTCCCTGAAGCCACTAAGAACACGCGAGGACACGCGGCTCATAGACTCGTACGGGTGGCGCCCGAACCAGTGCCATGCGGTCAACTCGAAGAGGCGGGATGTAGTCTCGTCGTCGCGGGTCCCCAGAGACCAGGCCAGCGCAGCTCGCAGGTTCGCATCCTCCGCCTGGAGCCGGACAAGCAGGGCGTCCTCGGTCGGACCATTGCGCTCGGGGTCTGCCAACTCGGCCACGTGGATGTAGTAGTCACGATGCTGGCGGCGGATGACCTCGGACTCCCCGGCCTCCTCCAATTTCTCGGCAGCGTATTGCCGCACCGTCTCCAGCATCGCGTAGCGCATCTCTTCCTGGCGGTCGTCGATCGTCACCAGGGACTTCTCCACGAGCTCGCCGAGAAGCTCCAACACGTCGTCGCTGCGGATCGCGTTCGGGCCCGGGATCGGGTCGACAGTGACCCTCTCCGCAGCCTCGAGGGTCCAGCCACCCGCGAACACGGACAGACGCCGCAGGAGGGCCCGTTCACGCTCCGGCAGCAAGTCATGGCTCCAGTCCATCGTGCCGCGGAGGGTCCGCTGTCGTGGCGTGGCCGTGCGCCTGCCCTTCTGGGGAAGCCGGAAGCGGTCATCCAGGCGCTGGGCGATCTCGCTTAGCAGCAGAACACTCACCCACGGGGCCGCAAGCTCCAGTGCGAGAGGGATGCCGTCGAGTTTCTGGCAGATGCTGGCGACAGCGACGGCGTTCTCGCTGGTGAGCGCGAAGTCGGGTTTGTGGGCCGACAGTCGATCCACGAACAACTGCGCGGACTCGCAGTTCGCGACGGCACTGGTAGCGTCTGGGGCCTTGGCTGATGCGCGACGGCGCTGCGGGGCGCTCAATGGCGGCACGCGCCACAGCGTCTCTCCGGGGACGCCGAGGGACTGGCGGCTGGTGGCGATCAGAGAAACGCCCGGACACGAGCGCAGGATGTCCTCGGCCAGGGCGGCGCTGCCCTCGATCAGGTGCTCGCAGTTGTCGAGGATCATCAGCAACTGCCTATCGCGCAGATGAGCGATGAGAGCTTGCTCAGGCGATTGGTCCGCGTCCTCCGGCACCCGCAGAATGCCGCACGCAGCCCGAGCGATGAGATCCGGGTCGGAGAGCGGAGCCAGTTCGAGGACCCAGACGCCGTCGTCGAACTCGTGGACCAGGTCGGCCCCGATGTGCATCGCGAGGCGGGTCTTGCCCACGCCCCCAAGTCCGGTGAGGGTGAGCAGGCGCGTCTTGCGCAACTGCCGTGTGATCTCCGACATCTCGCGTGTTCGGCCGACGAAGCTGGTGGCCTGCACCGGCAGGTTATTCGGGAAAGCGTTCAGGCCTCGCAAGGGAGGGAACTGAGCGGCGATGTCGGGGTGCAGTAGCTGGCGGGGATGCTCTGGGTGAACGAGGTC
>JALGSS010000303.1 GCA_029821745.1 Candidatus Zipacnadia bacterium | reverse complement strand
CCCATCATACCGCCTTCCATGCCACCCATTCCCATTCCGCCGCCCATGGCGGACGAGACGGTCCAGGCTTTGCCCTGAGAAGTGGCATTGACGCGGCTGAAGGCAACCTGCGTGCCATCGGGACTCCAGACCGGTCCGACATCAAGAACGGCGGGGGGCGCCATGCCCATCCCCATTCCCATGCCCATTCCCATCTCGGGCCCCATTTGAGCGAGCGCTGCTCCTGCGACCAGCAACGCTACGAGTACACTGACGGACGCACGCATAGCGTGGTGATCTCTCCTTTCAGTGCTTCAGAGGCGCGGCAGTGAAGCGTGTGTGGATATTCCCGGTACAAGGTTGGACGCTTGCCAGCAACGTATTGTTCTGACCGCGTCCACCGTCCCAACGCACCGCGCGCGACTATCCTGTCGTACTATTGGCCTTTGCCCGCAGAACCTCCTCCTTGGTGAAACGCCTTTTCTCGTGCCGAAACCAATACCGGCACCCCCCGGGACTTCAGGAGGCTGCAGACCGTGGCGATGCGGGTGACGCTGCCGCCGGCAACACGCCTGAAATCCGTTGGAGGCGTGGCGTCGCCCCCAGCGGTTCCATCGGGCGCCGGCAGTCGCGCGTCGCCGTCCAGGCTGCGACGAGGCCCAGGTCACGAACCCCGCCGTCGCCGCCTCTCCCCGACCGCACGAACACTCCGGGTTGTGTTGAAGAACTAATGGCGCATGGCCGTGGGGTGTCACAGCGCGTCGTGACCGACGCGCTACATGGGCCCCACGGAGCCCTCTGAGACGCCTTGCACGGGGGCCCGTCGCACACGACCGGGCACCCCGTGCCCATGATTGCCCTTCTCTAACCCGGACCTCCGTAGCGGCCGGAAGTGCTAGACCGTGGACTTGCCTCAGTCGGCATTCAGGATTCATTGCACAGTATAATGCAATCCAGCCGCCACTCGTCAAGGTTGTTGACGCCCAAGACGCCCGCAGAGCCGAAGGCCCGCTCGTGTTCCCCGGCACCACGGGCGACTCCGAAGCGGCTGTCCGAGGGCGCGCTGACCCAGATCCCCATGCGCTCTTTCCTCTCCCGGCAGGAGTCTCCTTCACCCTCGGCCAAAGAATCAGTCACGCTTTGTCGGTTCGGCGCCACCGGGCCCTGCCTGACGACAGGCGATCCCTCCGCCCTGCGGGGAACCACTCATGGATGTGACTCCCGCGCCACAGCAGCCGGTCGGCGACGCCGCCACCTACCCGCGATTCTGGGAGGCCGTCGGGCTGGTCCTGCTCGCCATTGTCGTTCAGTACTTCGTGGGCACGAACGTGGACCTGATCGGGCGGGTCGTCCGGGTATTGCGCGATGACGCGCCCCTCAATCTCGCCGTCACCAACGCCTTAAGCCTGGGACTCATCATCGCATGGGGCCACTACAAGACAGGCGCGCGGTTCGCCGAGGTCTTCCCGCTGGGGCCCGTGCCGCGGAGACTATGGCCCGGCATCGCCTTGCTGCTTCTGGGCTCGGCGACATTCGGCAGGGCCCTGTACGCGCTCCTGAACTGCATCTCTCCCGAACCCGAGTGGCTGGATGATTCCCTCGATATGCGTCTCGACCCCGCCGGTGCCTACGTGCTGGCGGTGCTTGTGGCGCCCGTCACCGAGGAGCTCCTGTTCCGGGGCCTCATCCTGCGCGGCTTTGTGCGCAACTACGGCGCGACCGTCGCCATCGCGGCGTCGGCTTTGATGTTCGCGCTGCTGCATGTCAGCCCGTGGCGACTCGTATCTGTGGCCGTCGATGGTGCGTTCATGGCGTGGCTGGTCATCCGGACCAGGTCTCTGATCCCCGCCCTGTTGATGCACGCTGTCGGCAATGGGCTGGCGGTGCTTCTGATGCTATCGGCCTCGCAACCCGACGCCGCCTGGGAGCTGTCCCCAGACGTACAACTGCTGCTTCTATTGGCGGGCGTCTTGCTGACCTTGAAGGCTGTCGGCGTGCTCCGAGACAGACTCGGGAAGGTCGGTCTGCCTTGTCCGCCGAAGCATGGGAGTGGGAATATGGTGTAGCGCTTGGTTGTCGCGCACTCACCATGCGAATTCGCTGGGGCTCGTCCGATGCACGAATCCGTGTGCCGCCAGGAGGGATGGCCATGACAAACCGCGAGATAGAGGCCGGCGTCCTCGACGCCATTGCTCAGATGCCCATCGTCGACGCCCATGAGCACTTGCCCCCCGAGGCGCAGCGCGTCTCCGCCCACGTCGACTTCGCCACGCTATTCTCGCACTATACGCAGACCGATCTAAAGGCCGCCGGGATGACTCCGGAAGACTACGAGTCGCTCCAGGCCGCGGACACTGACCTCGACGAGAAGTGGGCTCTGTTCGCGCCCCACTGGGAGCGCATTCGTTTCACCGGGTACGCACGCCCCGCGCTCCTCGCCGCTCAGCGCTTCTACGGAATCGAGGACATCACCGAGGACTCCTACCGCCTACTCAGCGAGAGGATGCAGGAGACCAACAAGCCGGGCCTATACAAGACGGTGCTGCGAGACGCGTGCAATATCCAGGCTTGTCTGACCCAGATCGGGTCCGTGCCCGACGAGGACAGGGACTTGCTCAGGCCTCTCCTGCCAATGGGCCATTGGACTCAGGTCCCCTCTCTTGATGAGGTGGAACGCCGAGGCGAGCAGTACAATACCAACATCCAGTCCCTTGCCGATTACCTGCAGGTAATGCGGGCCGGACTCGAAGACTGGAAGAGTCAAGGCGTTGTCGGCATCAAGATGGTTTCCACGCATCTCGGGGATCCCGGCGAGGTGGACGCCGTCAGCGCCTTCAACGCGCTCCTCGCCGGCAAGCGCGACGAGCTCTTCGTCCTGACCTGGTACCTGCATCAGCAGATGCTACAGATCGCCGCTGAGCTTGACTTGATCGTCGCGGTCCACTGTGGGATCATCTGGGATAACTGGAACAACTTCTACGCCAATGATCCCCGCAACCTCGTCCCGCTGCTGATGAAGCACCGCAATGCGAAGTTCGATCTCTACCACGCGGCGATCCCCTGGCCGCGCGAGATGGCGGTCATCGGCAAGGACTTCCCGAACGCGTACCTGAACCTGTGCTGGTGCCACATCATCTCGCCGCGCATGACCGTGTCCTTCCTCGACGAGTGGATCGACATGGTGCCGATCCACAAGATCAGCGGCTTCGGCGGAGACTACAACAGGCCGGTCGAGAAGGTCTACGGCCATCTGCTGATGGCGAAGGAGAACATCGCCCGGGTCCTGGCAGGGCGCATCGCCGATGGCACCATGACCGAGAGCCAGGCCATCGGCATCGCCCAGCGCCTGCTTTATGACAATCCCAAGGAGCTGTACGAGCTCGATATCTGAGCTCCCTTCCAGCGTCCCCGGTGAGGCCGAACCATCCCCGCGGGGTGCGTCCGCCAGTGAGGCCGATCTGGGGTAGAATACCCGGGGCAGGACACCCGGAGGTCGAGCGATGGTCACGGCGCAGACACTCAGAGAGAAGCGCGACGCGATTCTGGAACTCGCGGCGAAGTACGGCGCGCGGAACGTGCGCGTGTTCGGTTCCGTCGCCCGTGGGGATGCGACGCCAACCAGCGATGTGGATTTCCTCGTGGATATGGAGCCGGGGCGCAGCCTTCTCGATATGGGCGGCCTGCTGATGGACCTGCAGGAGCTACTGGGCTGCGAAGTGGATCTGGTCACCGAGAAGGGGTTGCGGGAGCGTATCCGGACCCGCGTACTCAGGGAGGCCGCACCCCTGTGAGAGATGACGTTGAGCGCCTCAGGGACATCGAGGAAGCGATCGATCGGATCGAGAGGCACACCGCTGGAGACCGGGCGCGCTTCAACGACGACGAACTCGTGCAGACGTGGGTCATCCACCACCTTGAGATCATCGGGGAAGCTGCACGCGCGCTGTCCTCGGAGTTCAGACAGCGGCACCGCGACGTCCAGTGGACCCGAATCGTCGGCATGCGCAACATCCTCGTGCACCGTTACTTCGAGATCGACCGGGATGTTGTATGGTCAGTGGTGCAGTCCGACTTGCCGGAGCTGAAGCACGCCGTACAGGCGATGCTGCGCGACGACGACGAATCCCCGCCTAACAGACCGGCATAGCCCCCAGCTTCGTCGCAGTCTTCCCGCATCAACGCGGCCGCCTCATTTCACCTGAGGCGGCCGCTCACGATTCTCCTGCGTCTTGTTGACGGCTAACCGGTCACCGGCACGCGCTTGTCTGGAGGCAGCCGCAGAATCCGCGCGATATTCCCGCCGAGCACCAGCCGCTTCTCCTCGATCGGCAGCTTCGCCCACGCAACCCACCCAAGCTGCGGCGCGGCGTCCCGCATCACGCAGTCGGTGCCGAACACGATCTGCTCCGCGTTGACCTCTCGCACGAAGAACTCGACGAAGTTGTACAGGATCGCGGTGTACGTGATCTCGGCGTACACATTGCGATGCTTGCGGGCGATGTCCACCACAGCCTGCGCCATCGGCCAGCTCTGCCCGGCATGCGCGCAGAGGAAATGCGCGCCGGGGTACTTCGCCGCCGCCTGGGACACATGATCCGGCGTGCAGCTTCCGGGACTGCTGAAGCCCATGTGACAGAGCACCGGCCACTGCCGCGCATTGGCGAACTCAAGCATCGGCTCATTGCCGGGATCGATGAGTGGTCGCTGGTGGCCCGGCGGGTACGGCTTGAAGCCGAAGATCTTTCCGCTGTCGAACACCCGGGGCAGTTCCGCCTCGATCAGCTCCGGGTAGCTGGGGTTGATGCACCCGTACGGGAGGATGCGGCCCGGATACTTGTCATGGGCCGCGAGGACCACGTCATTGTGCTCGGGGGTGCCCATGCGGATGCCGCCCCACGTGCTGGACATGGCGATGTCGATCCCGAGGCGATCCATCGTCCCCACGAGGCCGTCGACGTCATTGTACGCCAGCGCGCATCCGTAATACCCCATGCAGCCGTCGTGGCCGATATGCGAATGCGCGTCGATGACGAGCTCACCGGTCAAGGGCTCGCCCAGGCGCAGCTTCGCGACAATCGGGTCGTCGTCATGTTCGCCGTACGTGTCCAGGCCGGGCAGGTCGCCCTGGGCGCCATCCACATCGGACAGCAGGCGCATGAGATTGCCGGACGCGATCTTCTGCCGGTCCTCGTCGGCGATGTCCTCGTACCGGGTCATCATCGTCGTCGCGCCGACGCTGCGCTCGGGCATGCCGGAGCTGTACAGGAGCCGGTCCGGGCCGAACAGGTCGATGAACCGTTCGTAGGCCCTGTGGCCCTGGAAGGACCACGTGTCCAGATGCAGGTTCGGCGCATCACCGAAGACCGCATTGATGATCCGGTCGGAGGCCCAGTTCACATTGCACAAGACCACGGGCAGTTCGGGGTAGCGCTTGCACAACTCGACCGCGCCGAGAACATCCAGTTCAGCGACATCGATGAAGACTGGGATTCGGTGGGCCTGCAGCTTCGACAGTAGCTCACCGCAGACAGCCTCGCTTGTCCCGAATCCCTGGCTCTTCGGGAACAGACGCGCGGCCCGAACATTGCGCTCGAGCATCTCGGCGACGAGGTCATCCGGCGGGGCCATCTCGTAGGTGTGGTGCGGCATGACAACCCACTGGGGCATGAGCCTCGGCTGTCCCTCGATGTCCTCCATCAGCATCCGATTGCCATAGTCCTGGGAGTACTGACATGCCTGGGCATGGTTCACGAGAGCCGCGTGGATATCGCAGCGCTCGTACTCTTTCAGGTAGTCACCGAGAATGTACGGCGTCTCGGGATTGGGGCATGACCGGATCCCGATCATGCAGTTGGCATCGAAGAAGCGCAGGTCTTTCACAGCACAGGTTCCCTTCTGTATCTAGTGACATCGGTGTCGATGGTACGTCAGGCGAACGTCACCTACCCCCCGGCCCCTTCGTCGAAGGGAATGGAGGAAGCGACAGACGGTCGTGGGCCGTGTGTCTTGGTTGGCGAAGGCAAAGGCCGGCAGGCATCCATGACCGGGTGCCACTGGCACTCCCAGTGCCAGTGCGTCGTTCATGTCAGCCGTCGGAGAGGCCGGATTACGAGGCGCAGCCGTACCGCGTCGACGTATCCGGCCTGGGTCGTCGACACCGTGTGGCCGGATACTTCGGGCTGAACCCCTCGTAGTCCGGCCACCCCACGAGAACGTCAACACCCCGCAGGCTGAAGACCTGCGGCTACGACGGCATACGGCCACGGCGATGGTTCATGCGAGATGACCGTTTCAGGCCGGCGGCCCGCACCACCTGCAAGGTGTGCGGTTGGCGAAGGCAAAGGCCGGCAGGCATCCATGACCGGGTGCCACTGGCACTCCCAGTGCCAGTGCGTCGTTCATGTCAGCCGTCGGAGAGGCCGGATTACGAGGCGCAGCCGCATCGCGTTGAAGTATCCGGCCTGGGTCGTCGTCTTTGCGATGTTCGCGCGTCCGCAGGACGCTCGCCGTTCCAGCCGGGTATTTCGATGCCCGGCGCCTTTGTCGCGGCCTTCAGCCCCCGACAGGGGGCGGCACAATCATAGCCACGGGTGTCAACCCGTGGATTCGGCGCCTACAATTCTCCTGAGCCCTGAAAGGGCGATACAAGAGCCGGCAAACGCCTGGCCGGATAGGGTCCCACCAGGTTCGCGATTCTCACGCGGTTCCCCCTGTGCGGCCACTCCTCACGGCGGACGGCAACGGCCCGCAGGCTGAAGACCTGCGGCTACGACGGCAAAGGCCACGTCAACACCCCGCGGGCTGAAGACATGCGGCTACGACGGCGGACGGCGGCCAGGCAAGAGTGCCGGGCCTACGGACGGCAACGCCGCTTACCATCTCCCCTACTCCACCTTGAACGCCGCCGCGGTTTCCAGGTTCGCCTGCGGTGCGCGGACCGTGATCGTGTAGTCGCCCTTCGCCGCGTTCACCGGAACAGGCACATTCACTTCCTGCACGCCGTCGACCGGCGCGAAGGCTCCGCCAAATCGCGAGATGATCTCACCCTTTGGCCCGGCGACCTCGGCCTCCAGCAGCACGCCACCCTTGACCGGATTGCCGTCCGAGTCAAGCGCCGAGAACCGATAGCCAAGAGTGTCTCCCGCCTCGGAATCCGGCGTGCCGACCTGCAGGGCGATCCGTTCCGGGGCCGCAGTGTAGCACGCGAGGGTCCGCGCCCAGCGCCCCGGGACCTCCAGGAAGAGCTGCGCCTTGCCGGACCGAGAATTCGTGTAGCTGACGGGCTGCATTGTCGCTGTGTCGACGATCCACCCTCGCCCGCCGGTGTCGAGTTCCACGCGGACCGTCTGCGCCGTGGGCTGGTGGTTCACCACGGTCAGCAGCATCCCGTTCTCGTTCCCGCGCAAGCCCGCTTCGATCACGTCAACGGACTCCTCGGTCTCGCTGTAAGTCACCCGCACATTCGGCACCAGGCCGAGTCCGTCGAGCAGATCGCGAAGCGCTTCGCGGTACGCTCTGCAGGCGGCCGGGGCCGGTGTCTTGGACTCGGCCAGCTCCGCGAACTCCTGGTTGATGTCGTTCTCAACGAAGGCGATCTTGCCCTCGCCGACCTGCGCGAGAGACCAGTTGAGCGAGCCGACATCCGCCTGTGGCGTCGCCACCGCATCAAAGCCCCAGTCGAT
>JALGSS010000302.1 GCA_029821745.1 Candidatus Zipacnadia bacterium | reverse complement strand
AGCCGCGGAACAGCGTCATCGCCAGGTGGGTGTGGGCGTTGATGAGTCCCGGTATGACCACGCAGTTGCGCCCATCGATGGTCTCATCCACGGGGCCCGACGGCGCTCCCGCGGCGTCGCCGACATAGGTAATCCGCGCGTCCTCCCACTGGATGACGCCGTTGCTGACCGGCTCGGCCCCCTCCGCCATCGTGACGAGAATCGCGTTCTCGATGCGCGTGACCCGCATGTTCAGGATTCCCTCTCGACCATGTATTTCGCCCACCCATTGAGCCAGCGCGTGTACTGTGACTCGGGGAGTCCGGCCAAGCCGGCATAGGCCCGCTCAATGTGTTCGCGCGCCATCTTCTCCACGGCGCTCAAGGCCCCGAGGTCCACCAGCAGTTTCGTGATCTCCCGCACCTGCGCGTCGGTGGCCTGTGGGTTGCCGACCACTTCGTCGAGCCGCGCACGCGCGGTGGCGTCGGCCACCTCGTAGGCCTTGAGCAGGATCGGCGTGCGCTTGCCCTCGACGATGTCACTTCCCACCGGCTTGCCCAGCTTGCTCTCGTCGGCGACGATCCCGAGGATGTCGTCCTGAAGCTGGAAGGCGATCCCACAGTCGGCGCAGAATTCGCGGAGCGCCTTGACGTGCGGGTGCGCTTCATCGCACGTGTTGAGGCCGAGCATTGCCCCAGCCTTCCCGGCGAACTCATACAGCGCACCGGTCTTCAGGTACATCATCCGCAAGACCTCATCGAGGGGGACATCGGGGATCGGGCGGCTCTCGAGCTGGACGTCGAGGGTCTCGCCCTCGACCAGATCGCATACGACATTGAGTTCGAGATCCCCGACGAGTTGCACGAGCAACTGAGGATCAGCATTCCGCGTTTGCAGGAACAAGGCGACGCAGAGCCCGTGCTGCACGTCCCCGGCGAGCATCGACAGGGCGGTGCCGTAGTCGAACGCGTCGCGCTCAGTCAGGCCCATGTCTGCCGCCCCGAGTCGGGCTCCCAGGACATGCCCCGACGCTCCGCCCCGGCGTAGCTCGTCATGATCGATGATATCGTCGTGCATGAGTGTCCAGGTGTGGAATAGTTCCAGGGCGGCCGCCGCAGGCAATGCGTCCTTCTCGCTCCCGCCCACCGCACCGCAACAGAACATCAGCACGGCGGGGCGCAGACGCTTGCCGCCGCGCTCAAGGTAGGCCCTGGCCAGTCCGCGCAGGTGGTCGGGGCGGACACGGTCGATCAGAGCGGGAGCCATGAGCCACTCGTTCACCCACGGCGTGCGCTCCGTCAGCGCGTCCATGAATTCCTGGGTTTCAGACATTCGTCTCGTCTCCTTGGCAAGCGGGGCACGGGGTCGGCGCTGGACACGGAGACCCATCAGTCCCCCGGTGGTTGTCGCTTGCTCTTCGCTTCCCCGCCGGCCAGTTCGAGCTTCCTGACGCGGTAGAGGTTCTCCTGAAGCAGTTTGCGGTTCGCGCCAATGAGGTCGGCCAGGAGGCCCACGATGACCGCCTGGAAACCCAGGGTAGCCAGCATGCCGGCCAGTATCACTGACTGGACGTGCCCCTTGCCCTGGCCCAACTGCACGAAATACAGATACCGCAAGCCGAGGAGTAATGCCCCCGCAAGCAGCGTCAGCCCGATGCCACTGAAAATGCGGAAGGGTTGGTAGACAGTGTAAATGCGAACGATAGTGTCAAGGGAACGCCGTATGTACTGCGGCACGCTGCGGAACAGGCGCGACGGGCGCGTCTGGGCGTTGACCCTGACCGGCACCTGGACGACAGCCATTCCCGTGCGCCCGGCCTGTATGAGGGTCTCGTGGGTGTACGTAAACTCGGAGACCACGGTGAGCCGCAGAGCGGCATCCCGGCTGTAGGCGCGGAACCCGCTGGTCACGTCGGCGACGTCGGTGCTCGACAGTCGCCGCACGACCCAACTCCCCAGGCGCTGCAGTCGCTTCTTCAAAAACGAGAACTCCTCGATCTGCTCGATGGGGCGCACGCCCACGACAAGATCCGCCCGCCCGTCGACGATGGGCTCCACAAGGTCCGGGATCGAGCTGCCGGCGTACTGGTTGTCGGCATCTGTGTGCACGATGACGTCCGCGCCCTGTCGAACGGACTCGTCGAGCCCGGCCGTAAAGGCCATTGCCAACCCGCGGTTCTGTGGGAGGCTCAGGATATGGTCGGCGCCGGCTTCGCGGGCAACCTCAACGGTGCGGTCGGTTGAGCCGTCGTCGATGATCAAGACTTCGACGACATCGAAGCCCGGCACCTGCCGCGGTATGTCCGCCAGCGTAATCGGCAGCGTTTGCTCTTCATTGAGACAGGGGATCTGGACGATCAGCTTTCGCACCGACTCACCACCCGGTGGTTGAGCGCGAGGGATTGCGCGCGGAGACCTAGCCCTCTCACACCAGGGCCGACCGGCCAGGCTACGCGGTGCGCGTCCCTGCGGTGTCCGTCACACTATTCACGCCCGGTCGTGTCGCGTCTCAGATCTACGCCGCTCTTCAGCCTGATGCCGGGCGATGTCCGCCTGGGTGTGAGAATGCACCTCTGCCAGGGCAGCCTCGTCAAGCAGGTCGACGTGCTCCCGAAGCGATGGCACGCAGACCGGGCTGCCCGTCTCGGCTTCCACGAGCTTCGCGAAGGTGAAGGCGCTCTCCGGCTCCCCGTGAGTGACGAACACGGTGCGGGGGCCCTTAATTGCCTGCACCCACTCCAGCAGCATCGGCTGGTCAGCGTGGGCGGACAAGCCTTGGACTGACTCGATGCGCGCCCGGACCCGGTGCCGGCGGCCGAACAGCTTCACGTTCTTCACTCCGTCCTGCAGGATGCGCCCCAGGGTCCCCCTGGCCTGGTAGCCGACGAACAGGACCAAGTGGTTGCCCTTCTCCAGGCGATGGTGCAGGTGATGGCGAATCCGCCCCGCCGTGCACATACCACTGGCCGAGATGATGACCGCGGGCTCGGCGAGAGCATTGAGACGCTTCGATTCCTCCACGGAACGCGTGAAACGCAGCGACGGGAAGCTCAAGGGGTCATCCCCCTGGGCGAGCAGGCGAAGCGAGTCCGCATCGTAGCACTCGTGGTGCTGCTCGAACACTCTGGTCGCCCGGCTTGCCAGTGGGCTGTCGACGAACACGGGCAGCTCCGGCAGGTCACCGGAGGCGATGAGGCGGTCCAGCCGATAGAGCAGTTCCTGGGTCCTCCCGACGGCAAAGGACGGCACGAGTACTTGGCCCTTCTCACGCACCGTTCGCTTGATAGCGTCGGCAAGCTGCTCGGAGGTGTGCTCGATCGGCGGGTGATTGCGATTGCCGTAGGTGGACTCCATGACCACGAAGTCGGCGCTCTCGATCAGTGTCGGGTCCCGGAGAATGGGACGTCCGCGGTCACCGATATCGCCTGAGAACACGAGCTTGCGCTGCACGCCGTCTTCGTTGACCCAGATTTCGAGCGACGCAGCGCCGAGGATGTGCCCGGCGTCCACCCAGCGCACCGAGACTCCGTCGGCAACCCTGACTTCCTCGTCATACTGCACGGGCACGAACTGGGTCATGGTCTGCTCGACGTCTTCCGCATTGTACAGGGGCCCCGGCGGCGGGGTGTTCTGCTGACCGCGCCGCCACTTGCGCATGTCCCACTGCGCGTCTTCTTCCTGGATGTGGGCGCTGTCCAGCAGCATCACGGCGCACAGATCCGTCGTGGCAGACGTCGCGAAGATATCCCCGCGGAAGCCTAGCCTGCACAGGCGCGGGATCAGACCGGAGTGGTCGATATGCGCATGAGTGAGCAGAACCGCATCCAGCTTGGCCGGATCGAAGTCAAAGCGGTGATGCGGGGTGTAGGGCTCCTGGTCTCGGCCTTGGTAAAGCCCGCAATCGATCAATATATTGGCGCCCGGCAACTGGAGCAGGTACTGTGAGCCGGTGACCGTCCGTGCCGCACCGAGGAACTGTAATCGCACTGAAATTGTCTCCTGTCGCGCTGACTGGCGCTCAGCTTTCGTTGATAGAGTACGCGCGGCCGTCGGCTATCCGCCGGTCGTGGCACGCGAAAGCCCGTTCCAGCAGTTCGAGCGGATCGCTCGAGTAGAATATCTCGGCACCCGTGTTCTTGTCGATGGTGGCGACGATGTCCTGCAGGTGGTCCGCGATGCCACCCGTGCCCTCAAGCACCCCGATGACGTTGCCGTCATCGTAGGCGATGGCGAACTCACCGAGGGTCCCTGAACGCCCGCCGGTCACGATCACGATATCGGCGGTGCGGATCACGTCCACCTCGCGGCCCATCAAGCCGCTGCCGGTGAAGATGAGGGCGTCGTATTCCTCGCAGGGGGAATTGAACCTATCCCGGTGCTCGTCGAGGCACAGGGCCGGAGAGATCCCGATCGACATGCCGCCCAGTTCCTTGGCGCCGAACACAGCGGCCTGGGGCAGTCCGGGGCAGGCGCCGGTCACGACAATGCAGTCGCGCCGGGCGATCTCGCGCCCCAACTCCGTGCACACCTCAATGGTCTCCACAGGCATTTCGCCGCCGGCCGAGCCTACAACGCCTATCTTGCGTTTGATCGTGAAGCACCTCCGAGAACTCTTTTCCGGTTGGACTGGCGTATTATAGCAAGTTCTCCAGACCGTGGCAGCACGCTTTGGGGCGCCGGCAGGCCGCGACGAGAAAAGTGCCCCAGGATGGGAACCCTGGGAACGACGGCAACGTCTTACTCAGTGGTTGCGGCAGTGAGTTGCCAATGAGTCTGCAAACTAGTAGAATTAGCCTAGGTGGCTTGCGGAGACACCCCTCGAGTGTACATGGGGCGGCGTCTCTTCGAGCCTCTTTGCGTTGACACCCCGCAGGCGTTCATTTGCCGTACATTCATTGCCGGGCCAAAGCTCGGATTAGAATGCTACAGCGATCATACGTCAGCTAACTATCAAGCGAGAGGAAGCCCCCATGGTAAGAGTGACGCGAACCATTACAGTGGCGGCAGTAATGCTCGGACTCGTGTGGATGGCCGGGTGTGGCGGTGGCGGCGGCGACACGTCCATCGCGGCCCCGACAGGCCTGGCGGTTCTGAACACAACCAGCGGCACGGTCACGATCGGCTGGGTTGACCAGGCTACGAACGAGACAGGGTATGAGGTCCAGCGACGCGATCCCGGCGGCTCCTGGGCGACACTGAACAACCTGGCCGCAGGTTCACAGCAGTACATCGACGGAGCCGTATTCCCGGCCACGACCTACGAATACCGCGTCAGAGCCTTCGCGGGTACTGACGCGTCGGCGTGGACGGGGCCGGTCCCGGGCACCACCAATCCGGGCGAGAGCGACACGCCCAACCCGCCGACTTCCCTGAACGTGGTCAGCACGACGTCGACCACCATCACTCTCGGCTGGACAGATCAGTCCCAGATCGAGACGGGATATGAGGTCCAGCGCAAGACGGCGACCACGTCCTTCGCGAAGGTCGGCGAGGCCGCGGCGAACGCCACGCAGTACACCGACAGCGGGCTCACCGAGGGCACACCCTACGAGTACCGTGTCAGGGCTCTTGGGTCGGTCAACAACTCGGCGTGGTCCAGCAGCGTCATCGCTTCCCCGGGTGGTAATGGCGGCATCGGTAGCGTCCACGGGCGCGTGGTGAGCCTCGTGGGAATCGTGCCGCTGGTGGGCGCGCAAGTCACGCTTGGCGGCGTCTACATGACCACAACCGGCAGTGACGGGACGTACGTTCTCAACAACATCCCGGCTGCCCACTATACATTGACTGCCACAGCGACGGGCTACGTCCAGTCGACGAGCAATGTCGAAGTCAAGGACGGCCAGAACAACATACCGGACGTTCTCCTGGCGTCCCAGGGCACCGGCCCGCCGCCCCCGCCAATCTGGTAAGTCGAAACGGGGAGCCTCTTCTCAAGCTGAAGATGGGGCTCCCCGTTGCTATTCCCGCTAGATGCAGGCCCACAGAGCAGCGCTGTTGCCCGCCGCGCTCGCGTTGATCGCGTTCCCGGCTACCAGGGAAGCGCCTCTGTATCAGTG
>JALGSS010000301.1 GCA_029821745.1 Candidatus Zipacnadia bacterium | reverse complement strand
GCCTTGACGAGAGTGAGTGGGCCAACGAAACCCCAGTTTGCGTTCTTGCTCACAGAGATTCTCGCTCCCGGACGCAGCGCGACAGGCTCGGCGGCGACCATCAGCCCGTAGAAACGGATCTCCCCGACACGCTGCGGCGGCCGATCCGGGTCCGCCACCATCGTCAGACGGCGGGGCTGCTCCTCCGGCAGCGCAACCTGAACGAGGTAGTTGCCGATGTGATTCGTGGGCTGCTTCCACCCGGTGAAGGCGTCGATCTCAATACTGTACTTGCCCGGCTGAATGGAGTCGAGGACCCATGTGATCTCATCCCCGGCGTCGGGCAGTCCCATGACCCGCCGTTCGCCATGGTGGGCCGCTGAGGTATGCTCTTTCACGTCTTCCTCGGCAACATCGGCGGTGATCTGTGCGCCTGGCGACTCAAACACGAGACGAGAACCCGTCAGTGTTGCCGTCGCCAGCTCGTCGAGGGTCAGCCCCTCGATGTACTGCGGATCGGGACCGATCTCAATGACCGCTTCGTCTGCTTCCGCGCTGTTGCCCCACAGGTCGCTGACCGTCGGGCGAGCCCCGGTCTCGAAGGCGATGGCGCGCCCGTCTGCACGAGTGCTCCACGCGACGGCCAGGGCCTTCCGCCCACGCTGGAAGACGCAGACACTGACATCCCTCGTGCCCAGTGTCTCACGGCGGATGAAGGTGGCCCCGTCGAGCTTCGCCGTCATGGCCGCGTAGGCCGCAGTCATCATGCGCGGGGCGTTGTCCACGGTGAGCATCGGCAGGGCTGTGGTGTACCAGGCATACCAGAAGAGGCGGTCAGCGCCCCCGGCTGTGTTGAGCATGTAGGTGCGCACGCAGTTGCGTGCGGCGTCGAGCTCCGAGATCGGCCGGTAGGGCCACCCGGCCTTCCAGTTGGGACTGGTCTCTTCGGGGGCGCGCTCAACGATCTGCTCTTCGCTGAGCGGCCGGCCGGCCTCACGCTCGGGCTGCCAGATACCCACCTCGGTGTTCCAGATGGGATGCGTGCCGCCATACTTCTCGATGAGCTTGCGGGTAGTCTGAATGCGCCCGAGGAGGTTGGCCTCGTCCGGGGAGCTCGGGGTGGTGTAGGTGTGGACGGCGACGACGTCCATGTACTTGAGGCCGTCGCGCTTCAGGACCTCTTCCATCCACCCCAGGTACCCACCCGTGCCGCTGATTCCGAGAACCGTGCAGTCCGGATTGGCTTCCTTTGCGACCGTGTAGGCGGCCTTGAGCAGCTCCACGTAGGCGTCGACGGTGCCGGAGAAGAAGCCTGCATTAGGCTCGTTCCAAACTTCGAAGGCATCCACGCGCCCCTTGTAGCGGGACACGACGGCGCGGACGAAATTCCTCCAGTCCTCAATGTCGGCGGCCTCTGCTCTCGCGCCCCCGCCCGTGTAGTGGCTCTCATCCGGCCGGGCGGACGCCCACGTCGGTGTGTAGGCGAACACATAGAGGATCTCCACACCATTGGCCTCGGCGTCCGCCACTTTCTGGTCCAAGGCTTCCCACTCGATCTTCCCGCGCTCTTTCTCGTAGCGATTCCAGGTGTCGCCGGTGTCCCACAGGCGCACCCACTTGGCTCCGATGGCCGGCCACTGGCTCAGGTCGCCCTTGTGGATGCCGAAGGGGGAGTCCGCGCTGATCTGGCGGGGATCGGGAGCTGGGGAGAAGCAGAACCCCTGCAGGGCGTCGCCGAGTTCTTCGGCACCGTCGCGAAGCGTGATGCGCGCCCAGAGAGGACCATACTGCTGGCGCTGGACCGTGAGCGTCCGGCGTGTGGTCTCCCGAGGCGACAAGGTGAGTTGCAGGCCCTGACGGTCGACCTCCTGCCTGTCGTGGTCCAGGACTTCCAGGTCCAGCGCGCAGGTAACAGGCGTGTCTCGCCAGTTAGTCAGCCGGGTGATGAAGTGGGCCTGGTCACCCGTGAAGATGGAGGCGAGAACGTCCGTGTCGAGGGACGCCTGCACCTGCTCCTCGGCCGGCACCGATCGGAAGATCACCTTCCAGACCATGCTCCAGCCGGAGCCGCCGTGGATGCGGACCTGATCGCCAGGGCGCAAGTAGAGGAGCTCGCGGGCGGGCATCTCGCCCTGGAACACCGAGTAGCCATTCCCCTTGCTCTTGACCGACGGCGTCTTGTCGCCGGGCCAGTAGAAGCCGATCTCGTGGGGCTCAGCACCTTTGGCAAAGGCACGGTCGGGGGCGGTCAGACGATACCCGGCGATGAACCCGGTACCTTCACCACTCGAGCCCGTGCGGCCGTCAACGAAGACACGGTAGACCCCTGGCTGGAAGTCCTCCGGCAGTGTCCAACCAACCTGATCGCCGACGTCCGGCAGGTTCCCATGTTGGACGTTGCCGGTCGCGCCGAGGTCGCGGGTCACTTCGGCCTGGTTGATGCTGTAGGACGCGTCGCCCCAGAGGACCGCGGGCAGGAGACACAAGGTGGTGAGCAGGGCCCTGAGTTTCATCGGGCATACCCCGTTTCGTGATTTGGGGACAGTTCCACAAACAAGGGCGCGGGGCCTTCGGGGAGGGGACGCAAGTGACCGGCAGAGATGCAGTTGGAGACAGGGGGCCTGGGGCATGCGTGGCCCGGTTCTCAGAAGCGGGTCGTGACAGCGGTGCCGAGCACCAGGGCGCCGGAGCGGTCGTCGGGGTCGCTCCAGCCGAGGGTGAAGCGCCAGTCATCCCGCCCGGGGGCCGTCCCGGTGAGGCCGACGTTCACTGCGTCGCCGTTGTACTCCGCGATGCCCCGGAAGGGACCGATGGGATGCGAGACGCCGTACATGAGGCGGTCCTCGTAGACGCCCGAACCCCATGCGGCGGTGACATAAGTGCTCTTGCCGGGCCCGACCTCGACCTTCGCCCCGGGCTCGACCATGCGGGCGGGCATCGAGGTGACGGTGGTCTCAAGCGCCAGGCGCAAGGCGACGTTGTCCTTACTGTCCTGCCGCAAGGCGAGGCGTTCGAGCGGAATGCGTGCCTCGACGGTGTTCCGCGAGCCCGTCGGGATCGCCTCGTGTCGGGCAGCGGCTCCGAAAGGCAAGCCCTCAAGCGGGACCCACTTGCCGCGGGCATAATGCCAGGAGAAGGCCCGCAACTCGACCTGATCGCCCTGGCAAGTGATTCGCAGGAGGCGGTCGTCCTCACGTGGCCTGAGGCCCTCGTCGCCCTCGGGGTCAAGCAGGACGTCGACGATCTGGTCAGCCCACTGGCCGGCGGAGACATCCCACACTGACGCAAGCCACAGGGCGCGCGCGGTGCGCTGCAGGTACACCGTCTGCTGGACGCCGGTGGCGATCTCGGTGGTTGCGCGATCGGCGGCGGCCCATTCCTCCGGCCCGAGGACACCGTCGACCGTGGGAGAGGTCTCGATCTCTGGCGCAACGAGGCTGTTCTTGGCGTAACGGTCCGGCTCCCGCAGGACGCTGCCCCACATGTCGGGGGTCTGGGCGAAGACGTCATTGTGCGAGGCCGACTGGTACGTCCCGCGCCCGAAGGGCCAGCGCGTCCGGTATTCGCTGTCTCGCTTGAGCACCGCGTCATGCTGCCCGGCGGGCAGACTCACGGAAGCGAGGAACCCGAGCCCAGTTGCTCCCGGCTCGACCCCAAGCCCTTTGAGGGGGATGGCGAACTCGAAAACCGGGTAGTGCCAGGCACCATCCCCGAGAGCGGCCGCAATCGCGGTGAAGCGACGCGGCGGCCGACCTGGATCGCCCGCACAGGCATCTTCAGTCCACTCGCCCGCGCTACCAAGGGCGCGGTACTGACGCATGTGGCCCTTTTTGGCGTCCCAGCGGAGCGTGTAGCGGTGCAGCGTGTCGGCGGGCTGCGCGTCGGGTGGCGATGGTACGCGGAAGTACAGGTCGGCCCGAGCGCCACGGTTCAGATAGCGGTTCGAAGGCACCCCCAGAGCCACGTACAGCACTCGCCCCACGCGCTTGGCTCCCAGCAGCAGGAACTCGCCGTCCGGCAGGTCAAGCCGGACCTGCCCGGCATCCTCCCACTCGATCCCGATCATCCCGTCAAGCATCGGCGGATACTCGCTTGCCGGAGCGGTGATCTCGTCGATCGCGGGGAGATCTTCCGGGCTCGGCGTGTCAGAAGCCAACGTCATCTTGCCCCATGTGTCGGGGCTGTCCGCGGACGGTGTGGTGTCACCGGGAGGCCAAACCGGAGCGCTTGCCTTCAGGGTCACGCGCTTAGGGTGCTTCTTTCCCAGGCGCTTGGTGGCCGTCACGTAGTAGCTGCGCTCGTAGTGGTCGGCGAGGTCGAACACACCGGCGGAAATGGCGGGCCAGGCGGATGTCTCCGGCCACAGCAGAGCCTGAGCGTGGCCGGTGAGGGCGTCGCTGCCGCCCCGGTCGCCGGCGGCGAAAGTCAGGGACAGCCCGCCAAGGGGAGTGCTGAGCCCGCCGGAAAAGCCGTAGACTCCGGTCCAGTCATCGTCGGAATCGAGGCCGAAGGCGGTGCCCGCGAACTGGCCTTGGGACAATGTGTAAGCGATTGGTATGCTCAGGTGGACGGCTCCGCCCGGGTCCAGGCGCCCGCGTTCGTCGACAGCCACGCCGGAGGTCGGTAGCGTCAAGGTCAATGCGCGAGCGGCGGGAGGGGAATCACCGGGCGTCCAGAAGGGGCTGGGCGGGTCGCCGCCAGGGCCCGCCGCCGGACCCACGAGCCCGTCCGCGTGCAAACAGCCGCACCATGCGAGGGCCGCGATCAGCGCGACTGCGAGGCAACGCAACGGCAGATGCTTCCCAGTATACCGGGGCATTGACGGCCTCCCGCAAGGGTGGTTACACGATTCGCAGCACTACACTCAAGCATACTAGACGGAAAGCAGGTGCATCGTCAAGCGCCCGGCTATCGCAGTGGCCCGTGGAGCCCTCGGGCACTCGGGAGCCGCCCGCACCGTCGTCAATTGTGGGTAACTCATTCTTCGCATCGCGAAGCGTCGGGATGTTGTGCCGGCGAGTGCCGGCTCACACTGCCGTGTCCGCGTCGGTGGTTGCATGATGGTGGTTGCGGCCAGGACGTTGGCGCTTTGTCCGCTATGGAATATTCGCGCAGCATATGAAACTCAACGAGGATTCCCAGGTGTCGCCGCCGAATAGACATATAGGTAGCGTCTCGGGGGATAGTATTGGGGGGACGCGACCTTGAGCGGGGGGGCACTCGGGGAGCGCCGCCAAGCGCTTTGGGTGCGACCAGACGTGGCCGCATCGCAGTCCGAGCGAAGGCCGTGGCATTTAGGCACTGAGGTGCGCATCGTGGCAACGCCGCGTGGCCGGGTGAAACCCGGAGGCGTGATCGTTGTGGTGCTCATGGTTGCCGGGATCCTGGGCCTCGCGTATGTCGTGGAATCACCCACTTTCGTGCGGCCAGAGCCTGTGACGCCGACGTTCGCCGAAGACGCATCCATCGACTACGCGCCCTTCGCGCGAGTGTGCGTGCAGTACGTCGACAGCTACGGCCTGGTCGACTATGCGGCCCTGAAAGCCGCGCCCGATGACCTTTTGGCCTTCTTGGAGCAAGTTGCCGAGATCAGCCCCCGCAACCACCCGGAGGCATTCCGGACCGAGAGAGAGGCCCTCGCGTACTGGCTCAACGCCCACAACGCTTACATGCTCAAGACAGTCCTCGACGCGTACCCCGTCAAGAGCGTGCAGGACATCCCCGCCGAACCCGACGTGCATAGTGCCACGGTCTGCGTCTGTGGCGGCGAAGAGCTGTCCCTCGATGATATCGAGTACGGGATCATCGGGACAGAGTTCCCCGACCCGAGGGTCCAGTTCGCTCTGAGCTGTGCCACCATGGGGTGTCCCTGGCTCCCGACGGAGGCGTTCGTCCCGGTACGTCTCGAGGAGCAACTCGACCGCGCGCGCGATCACACCTCGAAGTCGATGATCTGACCGGTTCCGTGTACCTCAGCCCGCTGCTCCAGTCCCACGCGGACGACTTCCTGCGGTGGCTTGAGGAGACCGAAGGTGTTGACTTCCCCCGCATCATCGACTACGTGATGCGTTACGCGCCCCGGGAGGTCGCGGCGAAAATCAAACCCGATGCCAGCGTGGTGTTCCGCGAGCCGGATCTGAGGCTGAACGACCGGAACGCCGAGTGTGAGCGCGCAAGACAGGCCGACTTGACCCCGTGACACTGACGCGGGAGAACATCTTCGCCGGAGCCCTGGCCCCATACTCGATCATGATGGACGAGCGCAGAATCCCGGGCACGCTGAGGGCAAGTATGCATGACGTCGGACCTAGTATATGGATGAAGGTATTAGCGAACTTTGTGTCCAATTCACTTCTGGATAACGACATGCCTGTGAGCGTTACGGTTGACGGCGCTCCCACGCTTCCCGAATGTGTGGACGAGCCACCGGTCAAGAACCGAGCCTTCGGTTCGAGCAACCGCCGCCCCGGGCTGTCGACAGACCCCTTGTGGGACATCTGGAGGTGGCAGTCGTGGAGCTACAGGCCAGCAGGGAGAAAGCCGTGACAGAGAAAGAAACGGGAGGGATTCTCGGATGTTGACGGCCACGACCCACGTCACCCAAGACATCGTCCCCCTTTTCGCCTTCGATCCCAAGGGTGTGTCCCTGCCTGAGTTCCTCGGCACAGCCTTCGTGCCTGCTTCACGCGTTCTGGTAACGTGTTGGCACTGTGTCAGGGACCTGGTTGGTGGCCCTAAGGACATTGTCGCAATGTCAAGGATGCCAGACGGGCAACCAAAGCCACTCCTCCTGTCGAACATCGAGCGCGACGGGAATGGGGCGGATCTTGCATTGGCCACCGTGGATGCAGAGCCCACTATCGGGTTGTACATGGGCGATTCCGACCACGCGATGGGTACCGATGTGCTCAGCTTCGGCTACCCAGGCACCGAGGTCATCACCGACGGGGAGGCACCATCTATCGACGTCGTGCCCAGGTACTTGCAGGGATACATCACGCGCGTCTTCGAGAATGCGCAGCCTGGCTACGGGCCTGTTCCGTCCTACGAGCTCGACATGCCGGCTCCGCGGGGGTTGAGCGGAGGTCCGCTCATCAGGAGAGGGTCCTCGGAGCTGGTAGGTGTGGTCTACGGCGAGAAAGACTTTGGCACGATTGACTGCGTGCGAAGTGTCGATCCGGTGACAGGTAAAGAGACACCGGAACAGGTAAGAGTCCAAGTCTTCGGTCTCGCGCATCGGGTAGCAGCGCTTCGTCAACTGGCCGGGAAGGCAACCGGCGGGAGGCCGCTGTGTGAGCTGATGGAGTTGACGTAGATGATAGGGACGCTATGGTAAGCATCGGGGCCCGCGTGATGACGCGGGCCCCACAACATTGGCAGGAACTGGCGACCTACATCTTCTTCAGTTTCTCCACCGTCTCAATCAGCGCGGCGCAGATGAACTGGTTCTGCTCATCGGTCAGGCTCGGGTGCATCGTCGGGCAGAATAGCCGCTCAGCGATGACCTCGGAGACCGGCAGGCTGACCTCGCCGGTGTGCCGCATGAGGAACGGGTTGGTCTTGTGCAGGCACGGGTTCGCGACGACGCAGCCCACGTTGTACTCCTCGCCCATGATCCGGCACAGGGCATTGCGCTTCTCGCCGGCCCACTCCTCCGGCACGAGCATGGTGTACAGGTAGTAGCTGTGGTAGACGTCATCGGGCGTGTACGGGCAGATGAGTTCGGGCACATCCGCGAGGATCTCATCGCGCTGGTGAGCGAGACGCCGGCGGTTGTCGATGAAGCCCTCGAGCTTGCGCAACTGCACCATGCCGACGGCTGCCTGCACCTTCGTCATCTTGTAGTTGCTGCCCCAGCCATCCGCGCCTCCAAACTGCCGCAAGGCACGCAGGCGCGTAGCAGTTTCCGGCTCGTGGCAAGTGACCATCCCGCCCTCGCCGAGGGTGGTCATGTTCTTCTGCGTGTGCAAGCTGAAGACGGTGAGCCAGTCTCGCGCGCCCAACTTCTCGCCCTTGTAGCCGGCGCCCAATGCCCGGGCTGCGTCGCCGATGACTTTCGGCGGGCCATGCTTCGGGTGCGGGTTCTTCTCGGCGATCTCCATGTAGTCGTCGATGGGGGCGGCCATGCCGTTCATGTGCGTCGGCAGGATCGCCCGGGTCCGCGGGGACATCTTCTTCGCGACGTCCGCCGGGTCAAGCTGGAAGGTGCGCGGATCGACCTCGCCCGGGATCCACCGGCCTCCCTGGCCGACGATCGCCGTGGGCGCAGCGCGGAAGTTGATCGACGGCGCGATGATC
>JALGSS010000300.1 GCA_029821745.1 Candidatus Zipacnadia bacterium | reverse complement strand
CGACGACGTGACCCGTCGTGGGTACACCATGCAGTATTGGGGCGACATCATCATCCACTATCCCGACCTCGTGCCGGAGCTGCCCAAGGATGCCATCGCACTGGAATGGGGCTATGAGTTCGACCATCCCTTCGATGTGCACGGCGCGATGTTCGCCGCAGCGGGCGTGCCCTACTACGTCTGCCCCGGCACCGCCAGCTGGAACAGCGTCGCCGGGCGCACCGATAACGCCCTGGGTAACCTCAAGCGCGCCGCCGACAACGGGCTCAGGTATGGCGCAACCGGGTACCTCCTGACGGATTGGGGGGATCGCGGCCACTGGCAGACCCTGCCGGTGAGCTATCTGGGCTTTGGAATGGGCGCCGCCTATGCCTGGTGCTTGGACGCCAACCGTGACATCGACGTCGCCGAGGCCATCAGCCTCTTCGCCTTCGATGACGCCACCGGCACAATGGGACGCATCGCCTACGACCTGGGCAATGTCTACCAGGTCCCCGGCGTGCCGCGCCTCCATAACTCCAGCATCCTCTTCTGGCTGGTTCAGAACTACCCGCAGCTTGAAGAGCGTCTGGGCGACATCCCGGCAGCGGGCTTCGAGACCACGCTGGCGAAGATCGACGAGATCGTGAGCGCCCTGGACGATGCCGCTATGGATCGGTCCGACGCCGACCTCATCAAGCGCGAATATGCCGGCGCCGCTCGTCTGCTGCGCCACGGCTGCCGCCGTGCGCTGCAGCGTTTGGCCCAGGACGACGCCCCGGAGCTGAAGGCTGAACTGCTGGCCGATCTGGAGGAGGCGATAGTGGAATACAAGGCCCTGTGGCTGGCCCGCAACCGCCCCGGCGGCCTGAACGACAGCTTGGCCCACTTCAGCAGCCTCCTGGCGGCGTACCGGGAGTAAGGTGCGTGTAGACGCACGAGAGTTGCGTTCTGTGGACCGCGGGCATCTTGCCCGCTCTGCTTTGCCCTCGGCGGGGGCGAGCGCAAAGCAGAGCGGTGGCTGCAATCCGGTCCTCTCCCCCCTCACGGCATCCTCTTGGGGGGAGAGTTAGAGAGGGGGGTCTGCTTCCCGTGCAGGGCTGTGCAACCGGAGGAGCCCCCCCTTCCCCTGAAACGGGGACGTCGTTTGTGTTTTCCCCCGGCGGGGGAAAAGCAGAGGTAGCTGGCAAACACGCAGATGCGACCTTCGGTGGATCGCGGGCATCTTGCCCGCTCTGCTTTGCCCTCGGCGAGGGCGAGCGCAAAGCAGAGCGGTGGCGGCAATCCGGTCCTCTCCCCCCTCACGGCATCCTCTTGGGGGGAGAGCTAGAGAGGGGGGTCTGCTTCCCGTGCAGGGCTGCGCAACCGGAGGAGCCCCCCCTTCCCCTGAAACGGGGACGTCGTTTGTGTTTTCCCCCGGCGGGGGAAAAGCGGAGAGACTTGACAGGCACAACCCTATGACCCAACTAAACGCGACAACCCTACAGACCATCCTTCATGGCGCCGTCGAAACCACCGCGCCCGCTATCCAGCTGGCAGTTCGCCGGCGCGGGCGCCTCATCTTCAGCGGGGCCTATGGTCGGCTCGACCCTGACACCCGGCAGCATCCCACCCGCCGGGATACGCTCTTCGACATAGCCTCGTTGACCAAGCTCTTCATCGTGACCACCTTGATGACGCTCACAGAGGCCAAGCTACTCACGCTCGACCAGCCTGTCAGCACGGTCCTGGCGGAGCTCAACGAGACACGGCCCATCCAACCCTACGGGGACCCGCTCCACCCGGGTGAATGGGTGACCGTTTCAGATGACACAAAGAGAGTCAATGCCGCAGAAATCACCTTCCGCCATCTGCTCACCCACACCTCTGGACTCCCGGCCTGGCGCCCCCTCTACCAGCAACCCAGCGCTGAAGCCGCGCGCCGGATGGCCCTGACCACCTTCTTCTCGTACCCCACCGGCTCACGCGTCGTCTACAGCGACATCGGGCTGATCTTGTTGGGCATAGCCATTGAGCGCACCACAGGGCTACGGCTCGACGCCGCCGTCCGGGAGCGCGTCACGGCGCCCTTGGGCCTGCACCACACGCGCTATCTGCCCCTGGAGTCCCCTCCCACACAGGACGAACTGGACCACATCGCGCCCACCGAGTTCTGCCGTTGGCGCAACCGCCGGATCGTGGGCGCCGTCCACGATGAAAACGCCTACCGGCTGGGCGGCGTCGCAGGCCACGCCGGCATCTTCTCGACTGCGGAGGATATCGCCGCATTCGGACAGATGACCCTGGATGGGGGCGGGGAACTGCTCTCGACAGAGACAGTGAGCGAGATGCGCCGGTTGCAGACCGCCGGCTTGGGCACACGACGCGGACTGGGCTTCCTTCTCTGGAGCGCAGACCCCGAGGCGAGCAGCAACCCGTTCAGCCAGAGCACATTTGGGCACACCGGCTTCACCGGGACCTCTCTGTGGATGGACCCTGGCCGAGACCTTGTGGTCGCCTTGTTGACCAACGAGGTCTACAGAGGACGCAAGAACCGTAAGATTGGCGCCCTGCGTGTGGCCGTACACCGCGCAGTGGTGGCTGCCGGCGCGCCGGGTACTGCCGGCACGCCGGACACCGACCGCCTATGATCGTCATTGGCTTGATGTCCGGTACATCTGCAGATGGCACGGACGCCGTCGTCGTCCGGATCGAGGGCGCGCCCCCGGCCCTGCAGTGGGAGGTGCTGGGGCACACCCACGTCCCCCATCCTGCCGCGTTGCGTGACGAGATCTTCGCCTGCTTTCGTCCGGAGACGGGTACAGTCGATCCCCTCTGCCGGATCAACTTCGCACTGGGCAGGGCCTTCGGCGAAGCCGCACTGCAGGCCATCGCCGAGGCAGGATTGGCGCCGGAGGACGTCGATCTGATCGGCAGCCATGGACAGACGCTGTGGCATATTCCCGACGGACCCGCAGCCTCGACGCTCCAACTGGGCGAGCCGGCCGTCATCGCCGAGATGACCGGCGTGCCGGTCGTCAGCAACCTCCGCACCCGCGATATGGCAGCCGGTGGGCAGGGCGCGCCCCTGGTCGCCTACGTGGACGCGCTGCTCCTCTCACACCCCACCCTGACACGTGCGGCACAGAACATCGGGGGCATCGCGAACGTGACCTACGTGCCGGCGACCAGCAGGTCCAGGGACGCCCCGTTCGCGTTCGATACCGGCCCTGGCAACATGCTCATCGACTACGCGGCACACCGCGCGTCAGAGGGCAGGCTGACCTTCGACCGGGATGGCGTTTTGGCGGCCCAGGGCAGCGTCGATGCTGCTCTGCTCGCGCAGCTTCTGACGGATGACTACTTCGCCCGGCACCCTCCCAAGACCACCGGACGCGAGCGGTTCGGCACACAGCTTGCCGGCAGGATCTGGGAGCAGGCCATCGCACGCGGCCTGTCCCCCAAAGATATCATCGCGACGCTCACAGCGCTCACTGTGGTCTCCATCGCCCAGGCGTACCGTGACTTCCTCCCCAAGATACCCGACGAGGTGATCGTCAGCGGCGGCGGGGCCTACAACGCAACCCTGATGAAGACACTCCGCGACCAACTCCCAGCATCCGACGTCGTCTCTTCAGAGAGCATCGGGCTGGGCGTCGAGGCGAAGGAAGCGGTGGCCTTCGCCGTGCTGGCCTACGAAACCTGGCATGGCCGCCCTAGCAATCTGCCGGCAGCCACAGGCGCGCGCCACCCGGCCGTGCTGGGCTCCATCACCCCAGGCAAGTGAGGAAAACAATGGACAAACCACGCTCCGGTCACATCACGACCACCGAGACACGCAATCCGGCCACAATGGACATCGACACCGTCTCCACCCTGGAGATGGTGCGGATCATGAACGCACAAGACGCCACCATTGCGGCAGCCGTCGCGACCGCGCTACCGCAGATCGCCGGCGCGATCGACGGCATCGCGGTACGGATGCGTGAGGGCGGACGCCTGATCTACATGGGCTCCGGGACCTCGGGCAGGCTGGGGATCCTGGATGCCTCCGAGTGCCCCCCCACCTTCAACACCGCCGGTGACCTCGTCGTCGGACTCATCGCCGGCGGGCCACCGGCGATCACGCAGGCACGTGAAGGCGCGGAGGATGACCGCCAATCCGGGGCGCAGGATGTCGCGGACTTGGACGTGACCCACCTGGACAGCGTCGTCGGCATCACCTCCAGCGGCAGCACTCCCTACGTCCTGGGCGGTATGGCAGAGGCCCGCCAACGCGGCGCGCTGGTCATCGGCCTGACATGCAACCACCCCGCGCCGATTGACGACTATGGGGAGATCACCATCGCCGTCGTCGTCGGCCCGGAGGTGATCACAGGATCAACCCGGCTCAAGGCCGGCACAGCCCAGAAGATCGTCCTGAACATGCTCTCCACCGGCGTGATGATCCGCCTGGGCAAGACGTACGGCAACTTGATGGTCGATGTTCGCGCCACCAACGCCAAGCTGCGGGACCGCGCCCGCCGCATCGTCGCGCAGGCGTGCAACATCCCCGAGGACGAAGCCACGCAAGCTCTCGCGGACTGCGACCAGGAGGTGAAGACCGCGATCGTCGCGATCCTCAACGAGGTCTCGCCGGAGACAGCCCGCCGCCAATTGGCCGCCGGCAACGGCATGGTTCGGCAAGCGCTCGCAAGCCGTCATGAATAAAACAGAGACCACGCAGAGCCAGCTCCTGGTCGTCGGCGTGGATGGTGGCGGGAGCAAGACCCTCGCCCTGGTGGCAGACACACAAGGGAAGATCCTGGGACGCGGCATCGGGGGACCATCCAACTACCAGGTGGTGGGGCAGGAGGCCGCCTGCGCGGCTATCGCTACCGCCATCCGCGGCGCTCGCGCTCAGGTCCCCGGTGAATTGAGTGCGCTCTGTTTGGGCATAGCCGGTGCCGGACGGGTGAGTGACCGTACGGTGTTCCAGGCGTGGGCAGAAACGCGCTACCCCGGCATTCCTGTCGTCGTCGTTCACGACGGACAGCTTGCTCTGGCCGCGGGAACACCGGAAGGCTGGGGCATTGCCGTGCTCTGTGGCACCGGCTCTCTCGTCTATGGCCAGGACCCGCAGGGCCGTCCAGCGCGCGCAGGCGGCTGGGGCTACCTGCTTGGCGATGAGGGCAGCGGCTATGCCATCGGCCTGGCGGCCCTGCGGGCTGTGGCCCATGCCGCCGATGGGCGGGGGCCGGCGACGGCGCTCACGCAGGCGATCCTCACCCACTGCTCCCTGGACAAACCCCAGGATTTGATCACCCACGTCTATCGCCCACCGCTGCCGCGCACAGAGATTGCCGGATTGACAGAGATCGTGGCGGACATCGCTGCACGTGGCGATCAGGTGGCAAAGGAACTGCTGCGGGCCGCGGGCGAGGAGCTGGCACGTGCAGCGCGCGCCGTCGCGGCTCAGTTGGCGCTGCCGCAGCCCCTCCCCTGCGCCCTGGCGGGAAGCGTCATCCTCCACGCCGCCACCGTCCTGCAGAGCTTCCAACAGGCAGCCACCGTCCAGGGACTGTCCCTCAGCCCCCTCACCCCGGTGCCGGAGCCGGCCTGGGGCGCGGTGCAGCTGGCTAGGCAGCTGATCAAGACGCGATAGCTGCGAGGAGTGCGGTGTCTGAATCACGGATTCGCCGGATTAACGGATTTCACCGATGCAGAGACTGCGCCGGAGATAACATCCGTGGAATCCGGTAATCTGTGTCATCCGTGGTTCAGACGACCACAGGAGATGGCATGATGCCAACAGACACGAGCCAGCTGCAGTACGGCGATATCACGGGCAAGATCATCGGAGCCGCATTCGAAGTCCATAGGTTCCTGGGGAGCGGCTTTCACGAAGTCATCTACCAACGTGCACTGGCCTACGAGATGCGCCAGGCCGGATTGGCATTCGAGCGTGAGATCAGCCAGGAGATCTTCGACAAAGATCTCCCCAAACCCATCGGCACCCGCCGCGCCGACTTCGTGGTAGAGGGCAAAGTGCTTGTCGAGCTCAAGGCTATTGCCTTACTTGAGCACGTGCACTGGGCGCAAG
>JALGSS010000299.1 GCA_029821745.1 Candidatus Zipacnadia bacterium | reverse complement strand
GAGCACGCTGTAGACATGGGAGCGCAGTTCGTCGGCCAGTTCGGGGTCGCCGCACACGGCGCGGAAGTCGAAGAAGATGCTGAACTGGAGAAGCTCCTGGGGCTCGGCGCGGTGGATCCAATCGCTGAAGTAGTCCTTCCACACCGCCAGGGGCCGGCACCATTTTGGGTTCCGCGCCATCACATCCCCCTGGCAGAACGCGTAGCCCGCCTGGTCGAGCCGCTCACACGTCAGCCGACCGAGTTCACGGAAGTAGCCGGCGACTTGTTTCGCATCTGCGGCTCCGTCGGCGTAGATGATCGCGTTGTCTTGATCGCTGGACAGGACGAGCTCCTCGCGCCCGTGGCTGCCCAGGGCGAGGAAGGCGAAGGGGACAGGCGGCGGGCCGAGTTGCTCCCGAGCGAAGCCGATGAAAGCTTCGGCGGCGGCGTCGGAGACAGAAGTGATCATCCGTGTGACGCGCTGGGGATGGGCGCCACTGTCCAGGAGCACCTTCGCGAGCGCGGGCGCTCTGCGGCAGGATGACACCACATGTTCCGGCGTATCTGCACGCGCAATCTCACGGGCCAGCACGAGCGGCCCGTAGCTCGGGAACTGGAGCAACTCGTGGTTGCGGATGACCCCGACTACGGCCCCCGCGTGGTCCGTGATGGCCAGGTGGTGGACGCCTTGCTCCTCCATGGCCATCAACGCTTCGTATAGCTCGGCGTGCTCCGGCACCGTCACGAGGGGTGCGCTCATGACCCGGTGGATCGGGGCATCCAGGTCGCCACCGGCAGCAACGATCCGCTCACGCAGGTCTCGGTCCGTGAAGATGCCGACCGCCTCGCCGGAGTCCGCCTGGATCAGGGCCTCGCCGGCTTGCTCCGCGCTCATCGCGGCGGCAACGGCCCGTACTGAGGCATTGAGCGGACAGAAGACGGGACTGCGGGCGATGTGGCTTACCGGCTCGTGGAGGAAGAGCATGGAGGCCTGGAGGCGCTGGAGCAGCGCTTCCCGTTCCGCGGCGCGCTTGTCCTGGAGCGTGATATCCTCGATGATCCCGTCCAGGAAACGCGGCTCGCCCCGCTCGTCCTCGGCAAGGATGGCCCTGATCAACACGGTCCGTGTCCCGGGGGCCCCTGTGGACAGGTGCAGTCGGCGCTCTGCGGCCCCGTCGCGCTGCACCTCGGACAGGAAGTCCTCGTACGCGGCGGCATCCGGGAACACCCCTGACAGCGTGATGGGCGTCCCGGGGCCGGCGTCCTGCGGCACTCCCAGCAGACGCATAGCCGACCGGCTGCACTCCAGCACCGTGCCCTGTGAAGTGGCTCGGGCGCGGAAAAGGCCGGCGGGAATGGCATCGGACATCTCCCCGAAGGAGCCCTCTCGCCCTGCAGGGAAGGGTTCCGACGGCCCTGATGCACCGGGGCTCAGACCAATGGCCTTCGCGAGCAGAATCACCCCGCCTCTATCGGAGAAGGAAGTCCGGCTCAACGCGAGGACGCACTCGATCAGCCTGCCGTCGCGCCGCCTCAGTACGCCGTCGAACCCACCTGTTGGCTCCTCGCCCCTGAGTAGACCGGTGATGTTCTCCCAGGCGGCCTCGTTCTCGGGGGCCTCCGGGAGGACGTCCTCCAGGTCCAGCAGGGCCAACTCCTGCGCAGAGCACCCCAGCATGCCGAGTAGGACGGCGTTTGCGTAGCGGCAGCGCCCGTCCAGGATCAGCAGCGTGCCCTCGGTCGTGGCTTCCACCAGCGACCGGTAGCGGTCCGTGGACTCCCGCAGGCCCTCTTCGGCGTCCAAGCGGTCTCGTTCGAGACGCAGGCCCTGCTGCATGACATACAGCAGCAAGAGCGCGACGATCAGCGAGATCGCCAGCAATGCGTACACGAGACGCTGCTCAATCCGGGCGATCTCGCGCTTCACGTCCTCGGTGTAGATACCTGTGCCGATGATCCAGCCCCAGGGCTCGAAACCCTTGATGTAGGACTCCTTCGAGGCGAGGTGACTCGGGTCATCCTTCCACTGCCAGACATAGCCGATGTAGCCTTCGCGCTCGCGACGTACGAGGTCGGCGAACTCGACGAAGATGGGCACTCCGCGCGCATCGTGAAATCCCGACACGTCCCGGCCGTCGAGGTCCTTGCGGTACGGGTGCATGATCATGCGGGGCTGCATGTCCTGGAGCCAGAAGTAGTCCTTGCCCTCGCGCCCGTAGCGGAGCAGCCCAATTTGCTCCGCGGCCATCTTCTGGGCTTGCTCGCGGGACAGGACGCCCGCGCGTTCGTCTCTCTCGTACCCGGCGAGGATGCTCCAGGCCGATTCGGTCAGCTCGCGGATCGTCTCGCGTTTGCGTTCCAGCAGGGAGCGCTCAAGGGCCGGGAGGAAGACGGCGAACAGCGCTGCCGCGAACAACGCGATCGCGAGCAGCGTGGGGAAGACGATATGGAAGAAGAAGTGGCGGCGCTTCATGCGCAGACGCGGCGGTGCCGACGCGGGATCCATCCCCGATTGAGCCACATCCGGCCCGCAGCACACGGCATCGCGGAACTGCTTCCACAGTTCAGTGGGCATGTCGACGCCCAGCATCTGCCCGTTGGCGGTGCGGCGATCGTGGGCATCGCTGCCGGCGCTTATCAGCAGCCCGAGGTCCGTGGCGAGTTCGCACAGGCGCTCGCGCTCTTCCGGGTCGTAGGGTCCGTAGAGGGCCTCGACCCCATCGAGCCCCTGCTCCTTCAGATTCGTGAGCAGGACTCGGAGCTTGTCCAGGTCTGACTGGAGAACCAATGGGTGGGCGAGGAAGGCCCGTCCTCCGGAGCGGTGGATCAGGGCGATGGCCTCAGCGATGCCGATCGTGCCGCGCGGAGCTGCCCCGGCATGAGCCTGGATTGGCCGCGTGAGCCTGGTGCCCGCGACGGTTCGCGCTGCAGGCGTCTGAGCCTGCCGCAGGGAGGCCAGGGTCGCCTGGAGTTCCGCGTTCGCGGGGTCGAAGCCGTAGCCCAGAAGGTGAGCTTCGTCCCCGTTGCACTGGGTCGTGATCTCCACGCCGGCGATGCAGCCGACATCCCGGCGGGACAGCGCCTGCTCGAAGCTGGGCAGACCGTCCACAGAGTCATGATCGGTGAGGGCCGCGAAGACCACCTTGTCGGCGGCAAGCTGCTCAGCGACTTCCCGGGGGGCCAGTGCCCCATCGCTGTAGGTGGAGTGGCAGTGGAAGTCAACGCGTGTTGTCGCGTTCATGGCACAGGAAGCGGGCTCCAGGCAATGATGCGTCACTAGAAGGGGGATTCGCCGACGGCGGGCCGTTACCTTCCTCGTTGGCGCGGGGCCGTCTCGCCAGACAGTGCACGGGGAGGAGCGTTGTCCGCTCGCGAGGAAAAGCCATTCACAGTCTCGTCCCTGGCAGACTGGGTCGCTTGATCGCCACACTCGGTTGCAGATGACCGGAGGGAATGCCCCATGTCCGTGAGCTTCACCACGCGAGCCCCGGTGAGCGGAAGACGGGGAGCCATCGCTACGTCCAACTTCCTCGCCACCGAGGCGGGAATGCACATGCTGCGCGAGGGCGGCAACGGATGGACGCAATCATCGCCGCAGCGGCGGTACTGAATGTCGTCGAGCCCATGTGCAGCCATCTCGGCGGCGACGCGTTTCTTCTGTACTGGGACGCAGCGGACGGTTCGCTGACCGCCATCAATGGTTCAGGGCCCGCCCCGGTCGGCCTCACAGCAGACCATTTCAGCGGAAGCGTGCCGGCCAGCGGTGTGGGACGAGGCCCTGGCGCGTTTCGGCACCCGGCAGCCTGCGGATGTGCTCGCAGAGGCCATCTACTACGCGGAGGATGGCGTCCCCGTCTCGCGCGACCTGGCCAACAATCTGCAGGCCGGGGACGAGAGGCTGTCAGCGTACCCGTCGACCATGGCAGCCTTCATGCCCGGCGGCGCGCCGCCCGTGCGTGGAGCAATTCTGCGCCAACCCGATCTGGCGTGGACGCTGCGGACGATGGCCCGGGACGGATTCCGTGCCTTCTACGAGGGTGAGATTGCCGAGCGGATCGCGGATTTCTGGCAGGCGAACGGTGGTGTCATCTCACGAGATGATCTGGGCGCTTATCGGGCGGAAGTGCTGGAGCCGCTTCAAACTACCTACCGGGAACACACCGTATTCGAGCAGCCCCCGGTCAGCCAGGGGCATATCCTGCTCCAGGCCCTGAACCTGGTGGAGACCCTCGATCTCGCGGGGATGGGCCACCTGTCGACTGAGGCGCTGCACGTGTGCCTCGAGGCCAACAAGCTCGCCCATGCGGACAAGAACAAGTACACCACCGACCCGGCATGGCACGCACTGCCGGAGGGGCTGCTGTCGAAGCAGTACGCCGCCGATCGGTCGCTGCTCATCCGGATGGACCAGGCGCTGGAGTTCCCGCCTCCCGCCGGTGAGCCCCCGGCGGCCCAGGACACGACTTACCTGTGCTGCGTGGACGGCGAAGGGAATGCGGTCAGCTACATCCAGAGCATCTTCCACGGATTCGGCTGCGGCGTCGTGGCGGATGGGACAGGCGTCGTGCTCAACAACCGCGCCTGCGGGTTCTCGCTGGACCCCGAGCACGCGAACTTCCTGCAGCCCGGCAAGAAAACCGTGCACACCCTCAACACCTACATGATCTTCAAGGATGGCAGGCCCGTGATCGTCGGCGGCACTCCGGGGGGCGACGTGCAAGTGCAGACGAACTTGCAGGTCATCACGGGGCTGCTGGACTTCGGTCGCGATCCCCAGCAGGCGGTGGAGGACCCGCGGTGGTCACGCGGGGAGGCCCGGAACGTGAGCCTCGAAGCCCGGGCGCCCAAGTCCACCTTCGAGGGCCTGCGGGAGCGTGGACACGACGTGCAGACCATCTCTCACTACGGCCAGGGAGGACGCGCCCAGGTGATCCTGATCGCTGAGGATGGCGTTCTGGCCGCCGGATCGGACCCACGCTGCGACGGCTGCGCATTGGCGTTCTGACGCGACGGCCCGACCGGCGAGCGATCCGGGCTCGGGGGAGCGCCGCAGCTCGTCTCCGGCGTCATGTGCCCCGAATTGGCTGCGCAGGGGCGGCCGTCAGAGGGTACGCGAGCCGGGCTTGCCGCCGGGCTGGGCGCCAACCAGCCTGCCGAAGGGGTTGCATTGCTCGTAGAGCCGCAGCTTGTGGTGCAGGATACTCGCGAGCCAGTGGCTGACGGACGTGATGTCGCCCAGTCCGGGCAGCGCCGTCTCATCCCCATCCAGCCATTCCTCGAAATGGGACAGGAACTCCGTGTACCAGCGACTGTAGGCGGCGAAGTCGGGCACCATGTCTTCGCACTGCAGCACCGATGCGTCGCCATTCTCGCCGCCGTCCACGCCACCGATGGCGAGGATCGTCTTCTCCAGATACCGGAATGCCTTGGGGGCGCACAGGTGTGAGTGCTCGATGTTTGCCGGCAGGTCGCCATCGCCCATCTCGCGGATGCGCGCGGACAGGTCCTGGACCTCGGGGAGCCTGAGTTCGGCGAAGTACGGGTCGCCGAAGGGTGGGTTCCCGTACGCGCCGTGCTCTGCTTCGTCGCCCCGCACATCGCCGGCGTAGACGTCCAGCATGAACCGTCCCCGCGTATCTCCGGGCCAGATGAGGGTCTTGATCCACCACCGCTGCCGGTGGATCACCCGGCGCACCAGGAGTGCCTTGCGCTCGGACCGAGGGCCCAGGGCATCGTAGACGCAGGTCAGGATTCCCGGCCAATCTCTGCCGTCATCCCGGCGCATGGCCATCTCGCCGATTGCCGCCTCCAGGGGCGCCTGCTGGAGCCACGCATCCAGACAGTAGACGTAACGCTGCATGAGGCGCTTGCGGCCGGGGTCGGCGGCGTAGTGGCCGAGAATCATGTCCGGGCATTTCTGCGCCCTGATGGCCGCGCAGATCGCGAGCACCGGCTGCGGGAAGGTGTAGTGGCCGCACATGGGCAGATTGCCTATCATGCGGTCGAGGATTTCCCGGGCCCAGTCCGGAACACGAGGCAGGGCCATCTCCTCGTCGAAGATGGCCCTAAGTTCGGCGCAACCCTCGCATGCGGTCCAGTCGCCGTCCAGAGGCGTACAGGACCAGCCGCGGCTGGTGAGGCTGCGTTCGTAGTTCTCTCTGCTCCACGGCACCGTGCCCATCAGCCAACCTCACCTCGTGTGTCTTCGAGGCTCGGGTTACGTCACTCTTCTACGTCTTCGACCGGCGCCACCTGCAGCAAGTCCACCCATGCGACACCCGGACTGCCGAGGCCGATCCCCGGCGACGCGCGGCCGACGTTCTTCTCGGGCGTGGCGGTGAAGCTGTACTCCACCCACTCGGTGGTCAGAGCATGCTGCTCCTTGTGCAGCCCCCCCAGGTTGAGGTCGAGAAGCACGCCGTCGGCTTTGGCCTTTGCCCACACCGAGACTCGGTACTCCTGCCCGCCCTTCAGGGACATCGGGAACGGGCTGATGCTGCATCTCGGGTCCTGCGCTGTCGCGGTCATTCGCATTGAGTGCCGCCCATGCCGGGCCACGCGGGAGTCCACAGTGAGGGAGGCCCCCGGTCCGACGGACGCATAGCAGCCTGCCGGAGTGCCGACGTTGGGGTTGTTTTCCCAGCTCGGGTTCACCGTGCGATTGCCCGGATCGATGGACAGGTCCTCCTCCGGCAATGGCCCCACGGGGATGGCGTATGCTCGGCGCCCGAAAGCGTCGATGGGCTCCTCGATAGCCCCCTCAGTGACCTGCACCCGCCGGTCCTCGAACAGCACTTCCGCCTCGCCGGTGTAGTCGATGCCGTCCACCTGCAGCCGCACAATGTGGGGTTTGTTCTCGGTGTTGGTGGCCAGAACCGTGATGATGCCGCGGTCCAGCAGCCCGCAGGCGTGGACCGCGGGAACCGAACTCGCCACCTCGGGCCTGGGCTCGGGCGAGAGCAGTGCCGGTGTGAGTTCGGCGGTCTCCAGGGCGAGTTGGCCGCACTTGGCCCACATGATCGGCGACTTGGGGAAGCTGATCCGCGGCGAGCGGATGAAATACTGGATGCCCCGGGCCCCGTGGATCAGGGCCAGGTACGTCATGACCTGCTGCTCGCCCGCCGTCGGCTCGCGGCGCCAGTGCTCATTGCCCCCGAAGGCCTGGGGCACGATCCAGAGGTTCTTGCGGAAGTCGAAGGCGCTGTTGAGGCTGTCGGACATCTCGCTTACATAGGTGACGGATCGATTGGGGATGGGGTAGGGGTCACCCATGACGATGTCCATGGCGTCAGTGAACAACCGGGCGTGCTCCGCGCCCCGGTAGAAGACTACGGTAACCGGGTGGTAGGGATCGAGTTCCTTCACCACGCGATAGACCTCGCTCAGGTGCGCTGCCCGGTCGGCGCTGGGCTCGTCCGCGATGTACCAACTCAGCAGCGCCGGGTGATCGCGGAAGGCCTCGATCTCGGCCCTCAACGAGGCCCACTGCTCCTCGTCCAGGCTGGGCCTGTTCGTCCACATCACGTGGTAGTTGACCTTCATGCCGACTTCCGCGCAATGGTCCATGTACTCGCGGATCGGCTCCAGGTCTTCAGCGGAATGCGGCCCTCCATGGTAGGGCGAGAAGAGGTTGAAGCCTCGGACGACCTCCTCGTCCATCACGCCCGGTGCGAGGGGGTAGTAGGTGTAGTAACCGAAGGGCACGAAGGGGAGCCCATCGGCAATCAATCCCCGGCTGACGTTGTCGACCTTGACCTCGTTGGGTCTCGGCGGGGCCTTGCGCAGCGTGGCGACACTGGAGGCCAGACGCTCACCGTCGCGCAGGAGCGTGCAGGTGATGGGCGTCGCACCCATCGCCACGCCGGCCAACTCCACGGGCACGAGCGTCCGCTGCCCGGTGAGCTTGTGTTCCGCCTGCGCCATGCCCTCGCCCGCCAGGGCCACTGATACTGTGTCCGGGTCCACGTCCTCCGCCAGGTCCACGACGACCTCCGCCTGGGCCTCACCCGTGTACAGGGACAGACGAGGCATGACCTGCAGGAACGGCGCTGACTCGACCATCAAGGGCTGCAGGCGCAGCAACTCCTTGCCGTCCTCGGCCTGGGCGACGACGAGGGCGAAGGCATTGTGTCCCTTGCGCGGAACGTCGGCTGTGCACTGAACGTCGATGGGCGTCTCCGACAGCGATGCCTCCACACTTGGCCCGCGCGCGTCCTTGTTGCCGCTCGCAGGCTCAACGTAGGCGATGACCTGGTCCGGGCCGCCCTCGGTCTTGGCGAGCTTCAGGTTGAACGTGGCTTCGCCGGCGCGTACCCGGTCCGTCCACTCGATGCCGCTAAGCGCCAGCCCGGTGTCGCAGGCGGGCCCGGGCTTGATACTCACGTCGATCGCCTGCGTGTATGTGGCCTCGGGATCCAGGGGCTGGAACCACCACAGGGCTCCGCTGCCGGGCTCGCACAGCAGGTTCATCGGCTTCTCGGAACGGATCGACAACTCCCCGTACTCGGTGTTGAAGACCTGCTCCGTAGCGCCGCCCCAGGGGTCGATCCGGCCCTTGTCCGGCGCGGACAGCTCACCGGTGCGCTCTTCGCCGTTCACGATCAGGCGGTACTTGGACTGGTGGAACCACGGTCTGCCGATGCCGAACAGGACCTGGACTTCCGCCGCCTCGTCTCCGAGTATCCCGTACTCGTACTCGAGGCGAATGTCGCCGCTCTTGGCGACGATGATGCGCTTCTCGAAGGCGAAGCGCTCCGCCTGCTCGCGGATCGTCATGACGGATCGGTCCGGGTCGCTGGTATCGACCACCGCTCGCGCGCCGTCGGACTGGCTGCGGTAGAGCACCGTCTGCCACTTCTGGTGGGCGACGAACTCGGACGGGTTGCCCGCGAACAGGGGCACGCCACGATAGGTGATGGTAGCGCCGGCTCCCGCGCGCCAGTACACAAGAACGTCCCCCGTCACCATGGACGCGCTCGTGAGGCCTGGTGTCGCTTCGGCGACATCCTGACAATAGATTGGTCCAGTCGTACACATGACAAGCACCCCGAAGGCCGCTATCGCTGCGCAGGTGGTGAGTTTCATGATTCGCTCCTTGTCCGCTGTCGTGATGCGTTGGCGCGGATCGGCTACTCGTATGGGACGGCCTCTGTCTGGCCCGATGCGGAGGACTTCTCCGCAGCCTCAAAGACGCCGATGACGCGTCTGCCGAACTCACCTGTCACCGGGACGGGCCCGCCTCGCAGGAGGTGATCCGCGACGCCCTGCCAGTAGTTGTCCCAGTCGGAGCCGAGGTACTCCACCTCGCGCTCGTTGCGCTGGGAACCGTCACAGGTCACCAGTGTCAGACTGCCGCCGGGCGGCCCGCTGATCTGCTTCTCGTACCCGACGTTTCCCCCGGCGCCCGTATCGATGATGCCGCCCTTGGTGCCGAGAATGCGCCAGAGGGGCGCTCCGACTGCGGCGATCGTGGACCAGGTGACGTCCGCGACGGTCCCGTTCTCGAACCGGATGATCGCTCGCGTCTGGTCTTCGTTCGTCATGTCATGCCACACGAGTTTGTGGAAGAAGCCGTTGACACCTGTCACGCGATGTGGAACCAGGTTCAGGACCCAGTCGATGGCGTGGGGTCCCCAGAAGAAGAACCCGCCGCCCGATGTCGCCTTTTCCTTGTACCGCCGGCCGTGAGTTCAATGTGGAACACGTCGCCGATCTCGCCGCTGTCGACGACCTGCTTGAGACACCGATAGTTGCCGTCATGGCGGCGGTTGTGGTGCACGGCGAACATGCGGCCGGCCGCTTTGCCGGCCTCTACCATGCGTGTCGCCTCGTCCACATTCAGGCACATGGCCTTCTCGACGACGACATGCTTGCCGGCTGCGAACGCCTTAACGGTCAGCGGGCAGTGGGTGAAATGCGGGGTGACGATGGATACGAGATCGACTTCATCATCAGCCCATACGTCCGCCACGTCATTGTACGTGCGGATGTTGGGGAAGGCCTGCTTCGCGGCTTCGGTGCGCTCGGGGTCTCGGTCGCACACGCCCACGAGATTCAGCTCAGGTGTTGCGTCGATCCACGCCGAGTGTGCCCAGCCGAAATTGTGTTTGGGACCATAGCCGATTACGACACAGCCGATGGGAGAGTTCATGCGAGTTGCTCCTGTGATGAATCTGCGCTGATGCAACGACCCCGCACATCTACTCGACCACCATCTCGCGAGCGATGCGGACGATGTCGGCGACCTGCGGGATGCACGCGTCCTCCAGCGGCGGGCTGTAAGGCATTGGGATGTTGCGGCCGCCGAGGACTCTCGGAGCGGCCTTGAAGTAGCCGACGCCCTCGGCCACGACCTCCCGAATGACCTCGGCGCCGAATCCGCCGCGCTCGGGGGCATCGTGAACGACGAGCAGGCGCCCCGTCTTCCGGGTTGACTCCAGGATCGTCGCCAGATCCATGGGCACGAGAGTGCGCGGGTCGACGACCTCGATGCTGATCTCTCCCTCGAGCTTCTCGGCGGCCTCAAGGGCCTTGCTGACGGCGAAGGAGTTGGCGACGATGG
>JALGSS010000298.1 GCA_029821745.1 Candidatus Zipacnadia bacterium | reverse complement strand
CAGGAACGGAATCTTGTCGAAGAACGGCGTCCCTGACTCCCGCTCGGATTCGCTTGCCTGGTTCAGGCCTGCGATAAGCAACGTTCCGCCGTCCGGCACCGTCACCGACGTATTCACGTCCGTTGAGGTAAAGAGGGGAAGCGTGATCGAGTTCGTAACCACGCCACCACCAAAAACAACATCACCCTCGTCACCCGCGCCTGGGCGGGTACTAAACGGGACCGTGTTGGTCATGTCAGCCACTGCCAGATACGGGAACAGGTCGAGCCTGACGTAACGCCGATCGGCAGTGACAATGGGGCGAACCGAGAGCGTGAACTCCTCGGCAGGAATCACACTGACCACTGGCTCAAGGGTCACCGCGCCCCGGGCGGCGCTGCTCGTGTAGCTGGAGATGTAGCTCTGTTCGGTCATGATGCTCACATAGGCCTCCTGGCCGTTCGTGAGCGTAAGCATCGGCGACGCCATGACGCGGGACGTGTTGCTCTCCTGTACGGCGTTAAAGAACAGGCTTGCCTGGATGCCGTCCAGGATTGCCAGCGAGGTACTCAAGCCGGGCCCGACCACTGCCGCTGCCGTCTGTTGCTGGCTTATGTTGTACTGGGCCGTGTTGCCCCAGAGCTCGTCCACGACGAATACGGACCAGTCGAATCCGATGTTCTCGGAATAGTCGCTGCTCATCGAGATGACGCTCACCGAGATGGTGACCAGCATGGCCTTGGACTCGCGCAGGGAATTCAGAAGTCTCTCGATTTCCCTGTGATTCTTCGCCGTCTGGTTCACAACCAGGATGCCGTTGTAATACTCCATCGTAATCTCGTCTTCATCCCAGCTGTACGGGTCGACGATACTCTCAATCAGGTCCATCAAGGTTTCAGCGACGGCCCACGTATCGCCGCCACCGCCACCGCCATCACTCGATCTGTCTGAAGAAGAGGACCCGCTGTCCCGACTGCTCCGATTGCTCGTGCCGCCCGAGCCCGATGCACCGTAGCTTGAGCCGCCGCCCGAGTCTCCAAAGCTGCCGAAGCTCCCCAGCTGGTAGTAGGCGTCCCGCGGCCCGCGCCTGTTCAGCCTCTGCCTGAAGCTACCGGAGGAGGAGCTTGACCTGTTGCTGGAACTGGAGGAGGAGCTTGACGAGCCGAAACCGGAAGAGGACGAGCTATCCGAGCTGCCCCTATCGATACCGCTATCAGAACCCCCGCCGCCGCCACTGAAGTCTCTCAGCTCGTAGAGGAGGTCAATAATGTGATACGTCTCCCAGTAAGGCTTCTCCTGCGTGAAGGTCCCGACCACCACCGCCTTGAGTCGGACGCGCCAGTCGACCCCCGTGAGATCCTTCACGTGGTCGAGCACGTCCTCGATGGTCACGTCGCGCAACGACAGCGTTACCCTAATATCCTCGATCGGGCCCAATTCCTGCGTTATTTCAACCTCGTTGACAACCAGGTTGAACTTGCCGTACTCCTTCAGATATGACAGCACCGAATCAAGCGGTTCGTCGGAAAAATTCACCATGGTCAGCGGTTGCTGCAACCTCGCCCATGTGTCCCGGTCACGCAGACGGCTCTCACTCCCCTCAACGCTGTACTTCTCTCTTCGAGAGGACAGCTCGGCCCAGTTCTCCGGGTAGATGTAGTAGTTCGTCTCCCAGTTCCATGGTATGAACTGCCGCTCCGTGTAGACGACGTTCTGTCCCCATTCCCAGCCGCGCTGCCGGCGAATCTTCCTCATTTCTTCACGGATATATTCGTACCGAACGTCGTCCTGCATCAACCGCGTCTCCGGGTCCCCTCTGCGTATCGCGTCGACGTTGTCAAGCACCCTGCTCGATTCGTACAGGTCGCCGTCCTGCATAAGATTGACCGCCCTGTCCTTCAACGTCCGGACCTGCGCCTCCTTGTACAAATCCTGCTCTTCCCGCGCGGCACTGATCGCCTTCGCGGTTCGTCGCTCTGCGTCCTGCTTCGCCTTCGTCGAAGCCAGCTTATAGGCCCGCGTCAGGTGCAGCTTGTAACGTTCGAGCGAGCTCTGCCATCTCTGCTTAAACGGCGTCGAAAGCTCCGTCGAAGTCTCCAACTCCGACTCGATGGCCGCAACCAGCGTCATTGCCTCCTCGTAGTTCAGCTGGTTGGCCATCATGAGGGCCTGGTACACCGACTTATTGAATTCGTCGTCCTTGAGCGCCTCGAAACGCTTCTGCTTCTCTCGCACGGCCTCCAGCGGGTCCACTTCTTCCACCTCGGCCACAGGCGCTGCCACAGCCATCTTGCCGAGAATCCCGCGTGTCCTCTCCAACAACTCGTCCGCCTCCGCAAGCGATGGGTCGAGCCCTATGGACAACAACAGGTTCTTTTCGGCCAGACTGTACTCGCCCGCATCGAACGCCTCCTTGCCTGCTGCCAGCGCTCGCAATGCGCGCTTCGTCAGGACCTTCTGGACGGCCTTCTCGGCCTGAGCCTCTTCTATCATATCGCGGTACTGCTGAACGTCGGCCCTGATCGCGTCGCTCATGGCAATGTCCGTCTCCTCGGCCGTCGCCTCCAGACCGTCCAACATTGCCGTCGCCTCATCCAGCCTCCCTTCATTGTACAACGTCATGGCCGCCGCGAACTCATTCTCAATCTGGGCCTGCGCGGCCGCCACGGCGGCCTCGCGCTCCGCCTCCGCCGTCATGACCATTTCTATCTCGGCCAATCGGGCTTCTATGTCCGCACCAATATCATCCGGCACCTCAAGCGCATTCTCCGCTGCAAACCACTTGACACCTTCCAGCGCGTCTTTCGCCTCAGCAAGATTGCCGGCTTCATACAAGGCGACAGCCGCGTCGTAGTCATCCTCCATCTGTTGCATCAGGGCCGCAGCTTCCGCCTCAGCCGCCGCAGCCGCCGCAGCCGCAAGCGCCGCCTCAGCTTCCGCCTCAGCCGCCTCAGCCTCCGCAGCCTCCGCAGCCTCCGCAGCTGCTCCCGCTTCCATCATTGCCATCTCATCATCAATGGCCGCAATTCGAGTCGCGATGTCGGCTGTAGCATCGTCGGACAGTTCGATGCCGCTCTCGTCGGCAAAAGCCCTAAGCGCCTCAAGCGCCACCTTCGCCTCCGCCAGCTTGCCCTGGTCCTGCAGCGCCGCAGCCGCCGCATAGTCCTTCATGACCTTCGCCAGCGCAGCATCCCGCTCTTCCGCAACGCCCCTTGCCGCTATCTCTTCATCAATCTCATCAAGCCTCGCGTCGATGCCGGCGGATATGTCCACCGGAAGATCGATATCCATCTGCGCACTATACGCTTCAATGGCCAGCAACGTGTCCCTCGCTTCAGTCAACTCACCCTCTTCCTGAAGCGTCACGGCCAGCTCGTAATCCGTCCTAATCTTCTCGAGAGCATCCGCCCTGGCCGCCTCTGCCGCCGCCTCAGTCTCCATTTCAGTTGCCGCTGTGGCTTCGGCCTCCCTCTCCACCTCAGCCTCGGCAAGAGCCTCGTCAATCCCCACCAGGCGCGTCGCGATGTCAGCAGACATGTCCTCCGGCAAGTCCACGCCTCGTTCCTCAGCAAGGAGTTTCACTGTCTCAAGCGATGTCTTCGCTTCGACCAGTCGCCCCTCTTCGTGCAAGGTCACCGCTCGGGCGTACTCTTCGTCTATGTCTGCGAGGTCCTCGACGACCTCTTCTCCAGCAACCGCCTCCTCCGCTGCCGGCACTTCCTCAACTACCTCCTCCTCAGAAACCTCAACGGCCTCTTCAGGAGCCGGCACCTCTTCCAGTTCGTCGCCAACCTCTGCCACCAGCACCGCTTCCTCGGCCGCCCGTTCATCCTCGATGAGCCCGATGTAGCGCCTCAAGCCACTGTCAACCTCGGAACCGAGGAAAAGGTCCTTCTCGGCCGCCTCAGAGGCGACTTCCTGGAACACGTCCTCAGCCTCGGCCACGCTGCCTTCTTCGTACAACTCCACGCCCTCGCGATATCGATCGCCCAGCGCCTCGATTTCGGCGGCCCTATCCTTCTCTTCGGATGTCATTGCAGCAATGCGCTCGTCAAGCAAACCGCCCAAGTACATTCTCAGCCCCTGCTCCACGCTCTTGCCAAGGTAGAGATCATACTTGTGCGCATGAGACGCAACACCCTGAAGGATGCGCAGTGCTTCCTCGTAACGCCCTTCTTCAACAGCATTGACGCCGCGTTGGTATTCGTCCTGCAGTTGCGCTACTACTTCCCTCGCTTCTTTCTCGGAAAGGCGAACCTGTCCGCCGCCCGGTCCTGCAGCAGACTCACTTCCCTCCCCCAAATAGCTTTCTTCGTAACCAGCGCTCACACCCGCCCGGGGCGATACACCTTCCGTTGCGCTCTCAGCATCGGTCCGGCCAGGCGGCATCGCTGCCAACGCCAGCCATGCAACTAATAGGCAAGACATCGCAACAATCAGCCCCATAGTAGTTCGAGTACTCACCTGTCTCTCCTTTCATACATCCACAGAACCATCAACAATCTTGTTCTCTTTATATCCTTCTTTATCCATAGAACACACAAAGCACACCAATAGGCAAAAAATATATCATCCAGACGGTTCGCGAATCAACAGGAAGCCGAACTCTCACTTCAAGCTGCAAAGCCGTTGTGGATTCCTATCGTCCGCCCCCCTGAACTCCCCCGTAAGGAGAAACACGGCCAGCGCCCAGCTGCCCCCCGAATCCGGGAAAGCTCTGAGTGCCGGCACTCTCAGCTTGTTCGGATACCGCTCGAAGTCTGATATCGTTATCGCGCATAAACCTGCGCACGTCCTGAATCTGCATCTGTGTCACCGCTCCGGTGTCATCTGCCACAAACACTTGTCCCCGCGGCTGCAGGTACGGGAAAGCGACAGTCTCATCCCCTTCGGGCTGCTTCGCCACGTACTTGGTATCAAACCCGACCAGATAGAACTTGGTGGCAAAATCAACCACCATCCGATGACGCACGTAACTGATGAACTGCCGTCTCTGCGCAGCTCTCGTCGACCCGCCTATACCCATTACGCCGGGCATTCCGCCAAACCCCGGGAGGACCCCCCTGCCGAATCTGCCCCCTGGCAGCATCACGCCGCCCGAGCCGCCAGTCCTAGGAGCTGCTCCCCTCGCCCCTTGCGGATGTGCTCCGGTCGCCGGAGACTCTCCCACGCGCCCGACACCTGGTTGCCCCGTCTGCATTATTCCCGGTATCATCATACCCGGCAGGCCCGTAGTGGTGCTCCTATCCGTCGCCTCTCGTTGCTTCTCTTCGCTCTTGACAACCACAAGATACGGATATCCTATCAGTTGCCCAATCGGAACCGTGAACTCCTTCCTAACCCACACCTCGGTATCCAGCGTCTTGTTGTGAACGTTTCGGAAGATAATAAAGGTAACGCCGTCGCGCTGAAGTGCTGACGCAATGCAGAAAAAATCACTCTTTATCAACACGGGAAGACTTGTTTCCGCTTCTTCCCACGAACCTTCATATTCCCTTGTCCCGAACTTAAATACAGCCACAACCTGATATTCGTACCTGTTCCCGGCCGGCAGATTGTCGTCAACGTATGTATAATCATAACCTAATGAGACGCTTGCACGCGATGCGGCCGCCGAGCCTGGCATCCCCCCGACCATCATGCCCGAACTAATGCCCCCGGGGGGGTAAGCGCCACCGGAAGAAAACCCCGGCCCCGGCATGCCCATGCCGGGCACCATGATCCCCATGCCGCCCATAGGAGACGTCATCATGCCCCCTGCCCCGCTGCCAATGCGCCGCGCTGCCTGCCTTTGGCGCTCCAGCACGTCGTCAGCCGGAATAATCTCCCCGTCTCGCACGTCTTCCCACTCGCCGACCTCATCATCAATGACCTGCCTGCGCCGCATCCGAAAACCATGAACCAACTCATCCATGGACCGAACTTGCAACAGGTGGTTGTACGCCGCCTCCTGGTCCTTGTTAAGTCTCCACTGGACCTTCGCCCGCCCCAGCCCGGCCCTCGGCCTGATATCCACCGGCATCACACCCACCGCCTTCATCCGCCACTCAAAACCGGGGTACACCGGGCTCCA
>JALGSS010000297.1 GCA_029821745.1 Candidatus Zipacnadia bacterium | reverse complement strand
TTGCTGACGCGATTGTGAAGGCGTCGTCTTGTGCGCTCTGACAACTCCCCGGTCGGTCACCCGCGAGGCTTGAGCCGCAAGCTCTGCAGACCGATGAAGTAGCCGCCGCTCAGTTCGTCCTTTCCGGTCACGTCTACCCGGATCGTGTGCCGACCGGCACGGAGAGCCACTGTGCCCAGGTCTGCGGCGCCGCCGCCTGCAACCACACTGGGGTCATACCCGTTCACCGGCTTCCCCAACCTCTCGCCGTCGATGGAGAACTGCCACAGGCCGTAACTGCTCGCCTGCGTGAACACGACGCCAAGGCTGTATTCCCCGGGATCGGCCACCTCAAACTCGTATGACACGAAGTCGCCCACCTCGGTTGCCCGATAGAATTGGGTGTCCAGGCTGCCAAGGGGCTTGCTGAGCTTCCCGGAATTCTGGGTAGCTATCGGCTGCGAACGGGCGCGGTCATGTCCAGCACGTACCCAACGACAGTGATGCCTTCATCGCTGCAGACTCGCTCACACTCAGCCACGACGGCAGCCCTCAGGTCGTCTGCCGCCGGCCAGGCGACGGGATAGTCGTACCTGCCCTGATCCCGGAACCAGAGCACGATGTAGATCCCGAACGAGAGCCCCAGATGAGCCATGTACTTCTCGAACAGCTGGCCATGGATCGGTTTGATGAGTTGTGTCGTACCATAGTTCTCCCTTGCCACTTTGAGCTCAAGCACGACTCGCAGCGGCGAGGCTCCGCCTGTGCGCGGCAGTTCCACGCACCAGTCGCACCGGTTGGCGGCGACAGGGCGCTCCTCCTGCACCGCAAGTCCCCAGTTGCGTAGCTTCTCCCGCAGTGCCGGCCACAGGACGTTCTGGCAGAGCGGCTCGGCCTTGGGTTTCTTCCCGTCCCAATAGCCGGCCACGCCCTCTCCGGCCTTCAGTTCTCGCGATAGCTCTTCGATAGCCGCACGCACAACCTCCATCAGATTCCGGGCGCCGGTGACTAGGTAGCTGTGGGCGTTGTGGATGCTGGCCAGCAAGCACTCAGGGCTGGGGGGCGTGGAGGCGTCGTCGAGCATGGCGCCACGCAGTTCAATGATCTCGTGACTCAGCCACTCGGCTCCGGGGAAAGCGTTGTCGCGGCGCAACCTCTCGAGCTCGGCAATCGCCGATTGGCCACCGATCTCCCTGATTGCCCCCATGACCAGTTCGGCCCAGTCGTGGTGGAAGAGGTCATCGCCGGCGGTGTCGCGCCGGATCGCCGCGTACCAATCTGCGAGGATGCCGCATCGCGTGGAAGTGAGGCCGGAGAGCGGCTGCCACTTCGAGTTGAAGGCCCTTTGGTCGTCATCCAATGGCACGTCGCCCTCGGCCAATCTGGCTGCGAATTCATCCCATGCCCAGTTGTCATCATCAGTCATCAACAGGAACAGGGGGCCGAACTGCCACCAGTAGTTGAAGTGCGTCGCATGCTGCGCGATGGTCGGTGCATCCTCGTCGGTGGGGCGGGCTGCATCCGTCCCATTGGGCGACGCAAACTCACGGCGAAGGAGCAAATAACAGTCATGGAGGATCTGGCCGTAGTCTTGTGGCTTGAAGTGGCATAGGTACTGCAGAAGCCAATCGAGGTCAAGTAGATCGAAGTCGCCGGTCCTCAGACGCTCTGCGCACCTACCCACGTACATGTCGTTTCCTGTGGTCCTCAGATGCTCCGCCAACCGGTAGGAACCGATCCGGTGCCCCTCCAGTAGCTGGCGCACGGTGTCTTCCCATAGGGCGGGGTCAGCCGCTCGAAGCTCACCGAGGAGCGCCAGGTTTTCGTCTGCATCCCCCGCGTCTTCTAGTCCATCGAAGCCGTAACATCGCAGGAACTCCGCGACCTTAGCCGAGGGAAGATCTCCGCCCGCCAGCCCGACAACACGGAACACCAACGCGTAGAGGAGGTGGGTGAAGGTGTGCTGCCCGTTGGCCTGGTCGGTTCGCGCGTAACTTAGGGACAGCACACAGTCCTCAAAAGCGCTCAGAGCCCGGTGGTGGATAACCGGCCCCACTATGTCGAGGGTACTCAACACGACCTGTGGGCTGGGGAGTTGGTGGTCTGGCTGGTCTGTGACCCTCATCACGCCAACAATCGTGTTCCATGCTACGTGGCTCGGGCGATCCGGGCGCGCGTTCATCAGGTCCACGACCTGCTGCCTGTCTGCCAAGCGATCACGGGGCGGCGGCTCTCTGCGCGGTCGCGGAAGTTGCAGACCTGCTGCCCAGGCCGGTACAAGCCGTCGCAGGTGCTCAAGGCGCTCGGCGGTCGGCTCCTTGGCCCATAGAGCGCCAACCACACCCCGGCAGAACCGTGTCTCAGGCTCAGTGAGCTCGTCGGGACACGGCGCTAGCAACTCGAAGACGTGGTCGGTGGCTAACGCCCCCAGCTTCTGCGATGCCTGCCAGAGACGCTCCTCCGTCGCACCCGCAGCGGCTAGCTCCAGGGCGTGACGGAACACGTCATCGAAGAGGTCTGCATGATCCCGCACAAGAGCATCCAGTTGGTCTTCATAGCCATGTGAGCCGCCCTCCCTGCCGGCCGCTGCCCACACGCGAGTGACCAATTCAGGCGGTAGTTGGGCAAAGCCCAGCTCGGACGCGCGCTCCAGAAGGCCCCAGAGCAGCGAAGAGAGCAGATCGCCGACATCGCTCAAGTGATCGGCGGTGTACTGGAACGCTTCCGCCAACTGGGGCGCGTCCAACTGGTGACCATAGCGCGAGACATGCAGCTTCAGGAGACTGAGGAGGTTCTCATTCCGCGCCCCACCGGAGAGCATGGCGATATACTCGGACGGCGTAGGATTGTCCAGCACCCGATATGCTTCCAGAACAGGACCGCGAACGTAATCGTCCCCAGTCTGAAGCAACGGGTAGAGCGCTCGGATGGCGTCGGGGTCCCCGGATTCCGTGACGGCTGAGGTGGCGTGCTCGCGCATGGAGCCCTCGATGGCGAGGTCGGCTGCAATGGAGCACAGGTCCTCGAGCGTCTCCCTCGGCGCACCCCACGCCTTCACAGCCTCGATCCCCCACCACCGCGCGATGTTGTCGTCGGACTGAAGCAGCGGTAGCACGAAGCCGGCGACGTCGCCCGGACAATGTCGGGCCAAGGCGTCGCGTGGCTCCTCTCCTCGGTTGTTCGCCGCCCAGAAGGGCGCGCGTCCGTCTCTGATGCTGTCCTGCACGACTCGGTTCAACAGCTCCTCGCGTCGCTCCTGCGCAAGTGTTCCTGTATCCGCCATGAAGGCGGTCAGTGGATCGGCCCTGACGAGATGGTCGCGGAACCCGGCATCCTGCTCGGCGAGGAACGACGCCACACCCCTGAACCTCGGCGCCACTTCATCGAAGCCTGGGCGCGTCGTCTGAAGGAGTTGGCGCTGCTTGCGCAGTGTCAGACCCTTGATGGCCTCTGAGGCGAGCCACTCCCTGACGAGCTCATGTACGAAACGGAAGTGATCGCCTTCTCGCACGAAGAGGGGCAGGCCGAGAAGCCACTGGATGTCGTCGAGTGTGAGCACACTCGTGGGGAGCGCCCCGAGCCAGTCGAGTGCATTCTCCGCTGTCCAAGCCGCGACACCGCAGAACGTGGCCACTGCGGCGATGTCGCAGGCAGCTCTCCTGAGGTCGGCAACGGGGCACCTGCGCGCGGCTCGCTCCGACGTGTATTCCAGTGCGTCGGACACCCGCGCATCAAGTGCCTCGCCCCGAGTATGCGGGAGTTCCTCGCCTTCAGCGAAGCGGCGTGCCAGATAGAAGCCGTCGAATGGATTCCCAAGGAGTGCATCCACGCCGAGCTCCTGGCACTCGCCGAAGAAGCGGGTGAGCTGGGCTTCGTCCTGGATCACATGGGCATAGCTCTCGGGCTCAAGATAGTCCACTGAGTAGGGCGCGAACGCCGGCTCCAGATTAGCAACGATCCCCGGGTCCCACACCGACCGACGACAAGCGATCTGCACGCACCCGATATGCCCACATTGGCCCTGAAGGAACTGCCAGAGGTCGTTGGGGAAGCGAGGGGTGTCGCGGACGATAAGCTCGTCGAGACCGTCGACCATGAGCGCCACATGCGCCGGTGCATCAGACGTCAGTTCACGCCACAGCCCATTCGTGCGCAGGTCGAGGGTCTCGGTGATGTCGCTGTTGCTGCCAAGCCGGCTCAGGTCCAACCACAGCGGGACCATCTCGCTGCCGCCCGACAGCCATGTCGCTGCGAGGGTGACGAAGCCTCTGCGCATGACGAGGCTCTTGCCGGCCCCAGCGTTGCCCAGGACGACCAGGCGCGGCCGGGAGCCCAACTCGTCATCACCCATGGAGCGCGGTGCGTTAGGCTCCAGAGTGCCGTAGCGCTCCTCGATGCGCATCCGCGCCGGGTCCTTGCCCTCCGGGTACAGGCGGCGAGGGACGTAGCCCAGGGCCTGGAGTTGCCCTTCGAACTCGCTACTGCGCTTATTGAGATAGTCTCTCACTCGGTCGTCCGTCTGCATGTCCATTCCTCTCACGTACCGCCCTGGCCAGCACGTCCGGGCGGACAGACCCACGTCAGGACCTCGGCCCATGGTGCGCTGCATGGCCGCCAATGCGGGCGCCCTGGGACTGTGCTATTCCTCAGTTATACGTGATTGCCGACGCTATTGTACAATGCTATCGAACCCGTGCCTTCGGTGTCACGCTAGGCCACTGGTTGCGTGGGGGGTGAAGTCACTGTGCGTTCCCGGATGCCCCTACCGTATCTTGGTTACAGGTACTATGGCCGATGGCTACTATAACTAGTGTCAAGAGTCCTTGACTTGGTCTGTCCTGCGACTATACAATTGCCCGCTAACCAGCAGAATAGAGCATCTGGATCCGGCAGGTCGGCCTCGCGGCCGACGTGCACTGGTTCTGCGCTCTGGCAAGCGCGTTGTTCACTCGATTGGGGATCTACCTGATGGACTACCGTAAGACGTTGAACCTACTCAAGACCGACTTCCCGATGAAGGCGAATCTGCCCAAGCGAGAACCCGCCCTGGTGGAGTGGTGGGAGCAGATTGACATCTACCAGAAAGTGCGCGAGAAGGGCATCGGCAGACCCAAGTGGGTGCTGCACGATGGCCCGCCATACGCGAACGGGAACATCCATCTGGGTCAGGCCCTCAACAAGATTCTGAAAGACATCTCGATCAAGTACAAGACGATGCGGGGCTATGACTGCCCCTACGTCCCCGGCTGGGACACGCAGGGATTGCCCACGGAGCAGGCTGTCCGCCGCGAGATGGACATCGACCGACACGATGTCACCGCCGTCGAGTGGCGCGGACACTGCCGCGACCTCGCTCTCAAGTACGTCGACATCCACCGGGAGCAGTTCAAGCGTCTCGGCGTCCGGGCCGACTGGGAGAACCCCTACCTGACACTGAGCAAGGAGTACCAGGCGCGCCAGCTCGAGGCTTTCGGGAAGATCGCCCTCAAGGGTCTGGTGAGCCGCCGCTTGCGTCCCGTGTACTGGTGTCACTCGGAGGACTGCGTTACCGCCCTGGCCGAGGATGAGATCGAGTACGAGACCAAGAACTCCCCGACCATCTACGTAGCCTTCGACTTCCCCGGCGCCGCGGAGAAGTTCGAACTCGAGGGTGAACTGCCCGAGGGCGCGAAGACCGAGATCGTCATCTGGACCACGACCCCGTGGACGATCCCCGGTAACACAGGAATCGCGTTGGCGCCTTCCGCGGACTACGTGCTGCTGCGCGCCACGTCGCAGGGCCAGGTCCGCTATCTCGTGGTTGCTTTTGCGCTGATGGACGTCACAGTCAGCGAGTGCGAGCTTCAGGATGTTGAGATCATCGGCCGCGCGAAAGGCAGTAGCCTGGAGGGCCTGAACGCGATCCATCCGATGTACGGACGCGACTCCACCATCGTCCTGGCTGAGTATGTCCTCATGGACCAGGGAACCGGCTGCGTGCACACTGCGCCCGGACACGGCCTGGAGGACTTCCAGACAGCGCTCCGGTACGGCCTGGATGTCATCAGTCCTCTCGACGACTACGGCCGGTACACGGAAGAGGCCGGCCCCGAGCTTCTCGGCAAGGTCTGTGACAAGTCCAACGATCTCGTGGTGGAGATGCTGCGGGACAAGGGCGCCCTGCTTCACAGCGGACGCATCGACCACGAGTACCCGCATTGCTGGCGCTGCCACGAGCCCGTGATCTACCGGGCCACCAAGCAGTGGTTTATGGATATCGACAAGCTCCGGCAGACCGCGCTGGATGAGGTCAAGAAGGCCGACTGGATGCCGAAGTGGGGCGAGGCCAGAATCTCGGGCATGATCCAGTCGCGCCCGGACTGGTGCATCTCACGCCAGCGCGTCTGGGGCGTGCCGATCCCGGTCTTCTACTGCGCGGACTGCGACGAGACCATCCTCACACCGGAAACGCTGGACTACGCGCGGGATCTGATCGCCGAGCACGGCGCCGACATCTGGTTCGAGCGGGATACCGCCGAGCTCATGCCCCCCGGGACGCAGTGCCCCAAGTGCGGCGGGACGCAGTTCGTCAAGGAACCCGACATCATGTCGGTCTGGTTCGACAGCGGCGCGAGCCACTACTGCGTCCTGCGGGCCAACGATGATCTGGCCTTCCCGGCCGACCTGTACCTGGAGGGCGACGACCAGTACCAGTGCTGGTTCCAGACATCCCTGTGGGTGGCTGTTGCCCTCGGCGATCCAGCGCCCTTCAAGATGGTCGTCGGGCACGCGTTCTTCGTCGATGACACGGGCACGAAGATGTCCAAGAGCAAGGGCAACATCATCTCGCCCCAGGAGATCTACGACCAGTACGGGGCGGATGTGTTGCGGCTGTGGTTCACCTATGCCGACTTCCGGCGCAAGATGTATTGCACCGAGGACATCTTCAAGCAGGTCGCCGACGCCTACCGGCGCATCCGCAACACCGCGCGGTTCATGCTCTCGAACCTTCAGGATTTTGACCCGTCGACGGATGCAGTCTCGGCGGACGATCTCACCGAGCTGGACCAGTGGGCGCTTATGCGGCTGGGACAAATCGTGACGCGCATGACCGAGGCTTTCGATCGCTGGGACCTGCACCTGTTCTACCATGACTTCCACGCGTTCTGCGCCAACGATCTGAGCGCGTTCTATCTCGACGTGCTGAAGGACAGGCTCTACACGAACCGGCCGGACGCCGCCGAGCGACGCTCCGCGCAAACGGCCTTGTGGCAGATCCTGCTGGCCATGACGCGGATGATGGCTCCGGTCCTGACGTTCACTTCAGAGGAGATCTGGCAGGAGTGCCGGAAACTGGACCCGTCTCTTGAAGAGAGCGTACAACTGGCCAACTGGCCGGAGGCATCCGGGGCGGACCCCGAACTCGAGGCGCGCTGGTCTCGCTTCCTGCAGATCCGCGACAAGGTGATGACGGCCCTGGAGACGGCGAAGGCCCAGGGCACCGTCGATAAGCCCTTGGAGGCCGTCGTCAACGTCTACGCTACGCCTGAGGCGAGGGAGTTTCTGGAGACCTTCGGCTCCACGCTAAACGGGCTTTTCATTGTGTCTGAGGCGGACCTGCACGACGCGGAAGGTGCTCCTGTCGAGGTCGACGAATACACGGGGGTGGGCATCGTGGCCTCCCTGGCAGACGGCGAGAAGTGTGTCCGCTGTTGGGTACGCTCAGCCACCGTCGGCGCCGACGAAGAGCACCCGGAGATCTGCGAGCGCTGCAGGGCTCGCGTCTGACGCACCGCGGGCGCCTCACCGGCGTCCCCTGAACGAGGGAATCGCGCACAAGCAGCCAAGCAACGCACCAGCCACCGATCTGCTGCAAGCCGCGCACATGGTAGATATCTCGAGGGCGTCCAACACCACGCCCAGACGGTCAGAAGGCAACGGTAGTCCCGTCCCTGATGGACGAGGGCACGGGGCCCCGTAGCCATCGGTCGCCGCCCATCCCTGAGGTTTGAGTCGCGGCGGTGGGGCAGGTAGTCCTGGGCCATAGACGTGTTGCGGCACAAGATGCTGACCGGATGGCGCAGTACAGGAGGACGGTACTGTGGCTAGAAAGCGTAAGCTGGATCTTGAGAAATTCAGGCAGAGACTCGAGGAGACGCGCCAGGACCTGCAGTTAGGGCTGCAACGCATCGAAGACCGCACATCCGGCCGCGATCCCCTAAACTCGGATACGGCCGGCGAGGACTTCGATGAGCCCGGCGGCGACGCCGCTCAGGAAACCCTCGAGCGCACGCAGGCGATGGCGATCGGGCAGAATCTCAAAGAGATGCTGGAGAACGTCAGCAGTGCGCTCAGGAAGATCGACGACGGCACCTACGGGATCTGCGACATCTGCCAGAAGGACATCCCCAAGGCGCGCCTCGAGATCATGCCCTTCGCAACAATGTGCACGGCGTGTCGGGAGAGACACTCCACACGATGAGCCAGACCGCGAACCGGCCGGCTGGGCCCACCGGGAGACTGGTTGTCGGCGGCATCGGCCTTGGTGTGTTCGCTCTCGATCAGTTCACAAAGTGGCTCGTCGTCCGCTCCTTTGAGGTCGGTGACAGCGTGGCGGTACTTGGCCGGGTCATGAGCCTGACCTACCGGACCAATACCGGCGGCGCTTTCGGAGCGTTCCCCACGAGCACGCTGTTCCTCACCGTGATAAGCGCCGTGGTCGTATTGGTTCTGGTGGTTCTGGGCCCCCGTCTCGTGGGCGACGGCCGCCTCGGCATCGCCAGTCTGGGATTCGTTCTCGGGGGGGCCGCAGGTAATCTGCTGGACCGCGTCCGCTTGCAGCATGTGGTGGATTTTCTCGACTTCCACTTCTGGCCGGTCTTCAACGTGGCCGACATCGGCATCACCGTTGGGGCCATACTGTTGGTAATTGTGACATTGATCGACGCCAGACACGATGACCACGAGCGGGCCACCTGAGGGCGCCTATGCCTGAAGACCCCACCGTGGATGCCGATCAAGCCCTGTGATCGTGACCATTCAACCGGAAGCGGCTCGAAGACGGACGCGTCTGTGGAAGGCGGCGAAACCCGCTGCCGCAGATGACGCTGTTCGTCATCAATTCCGATACCGTTACAGATGATTGCATGAAAGCTGTCTGAACCATGAGGTCAGTTCTCGTTTCCCTGGGGCCGATCGAGTGGCCCGGCATCTTTTGCATCGCGGCCATCCTGATGGTGGCGGTGTTGCTTTGGCGGCGTCTGGAGCGCATACTGGAGGAGGATCAGCCCCAGGCTCCCCTGGACGCTCGCTGGATCGTCGGCGCGCTATCCTTCGTTGCCGCTCTCTCTGTCGCCCTCTTCTTCCTCATCAACCGGTTCGGCCCGGTGAAAATTCGATCCTACGGGGTCATGCTGCTCGTCGGCTTCGTTGCGGGGATCATCTACGCATCGCGTGTAGGCCCGCAGCGCGGCCTGAAGCTCTCGACGATCATCGATCTCGTTCTTCTCGAGCTGATCTCGGCCATTGTCGGCGCACGCGTCATGTTCGTGGCGTTGATGTACAAGGACTACGTCCAGAACCCATCGACCGTGCTGGACGTGTGGCGCGGCGGGCTGTCCTTCCACGGTGGCCTGCTCGGGGCAGTTATCGCCACGCTGATCTTCTCGAAGGTCCGCAAGGTCCGGTTCACGGTTCTGGCGGACATCCTGACGCCCGCGATCCCCATCGGCTATGCGCTCACGCGCATCGGTTGTCTCCTGAACGGATGCTGCCACGGCGGGCCTACCGACCTGCCGTGGGGCATCATCCAGCCGGATTCCGGCTACACGTGCCCGCTCGAACCGACGCAACTGTACGCCTCCGCGGGCAGCCTGGTACTCTTCGCCATACTCTACTGGGCCTGGCCGCGAATGCACCGGCCCGGGCAGCTCTTCCCCTTGTACATGTTCACCTACTCGATCCTCCGGTTCCTGTGCGAGTACACGAGACGCGGATTCAGCGCGGAGGTCTCGGGCGTCGTGTCCGCCCTGACCGTCGCCCAGTTCGCCTGCATCTTCATCGCCCTGGCCGGGCTGGTGTGGTTCCTGATATTGCAGCGGCGGCCGTACGAGAACCCCGTCGAGGCAATGGCCGTCGAGCCCGAAGTAGAGCCACTTGCCTCGAGGCACGGCAAGAAGAAGCGCAAGTGACCGGCGGGCCACACTCGCTGCATCGACGACGCGATCTGCCATGACACCTACTGCCTCTGAATCCCACGAGCGGTGGGAGGGCACGGTTCCGGATGCCCTCGCGGGCGAACGCCTTGACCGCGTCCTCGCTGCTCTCGTCCCGGATCTGTCCCGCTCGCAGGCCCAGCGCCTATTGCGACAGGGCCGGTGCAGCGTCGACGGAATCGCCTTGAAGCCGTCGGACTCAGTCGTCGCGGGTGCCCGGATCATTTTGTCCATCACCGCTCCCGAGGCCAACGTCCAGCCCGAGCAGATCCCCCTGGCGATCCTCTACGAAGACGACGAACTCCTGGCCGTGAACAAGCCGCCTGGGATGGCCGTTCACCCAGCGCGCGGCACGCCCTCGGGTACGCTGCTGAACGCGATTTGCGGCTATCTGGGAGAGGGCTGCCGACCCACGCTCGTGCATCGCATTGATCGCGACACGTCGGGGGCCATCCTTGCGGCGAAGACCGTCGTCGCGCACCGTCGCCTGAAGGAGCAGATGGATGGTGGTGGGCTCAAGCGCGCATACTGGGCGCTCGTGTGGGGACTGCCGGAACCTCTGCGGGGCCGCATTGA
>JALGSS010000296.1 GCA_029821745.1 Candidatus Zipacnadia bacterium | reverse complement strand
CACGGTGAGCGTGGTCTGACGGTCGAGCCGTCGAGGATGGCGACCCGCGATGAACGGGGCCGGCGTGTCTTCGAGTTCGAGCATCTAGTCGCCGGCAAGAAGGTGTTGGGCGGCCGCCCGCTGTGCAGAGTCGGTCAGCAGGTCACCATTTCCCCGACCGGCGAGATCGACGTCGCGTACGAGTGCGAATGGCTGGAGACGTTGCGTTGGCGAACGTTCCAGTTGCTGCTCATATTCGACAAGGAGAACTGCGAGAGCCGCAAGTTCCTGGCTGCGGCCCCCGATGTGCTTCGCGTTGGGAAGCTCGCCCCCGGTCCCCGGAGCGGCGACGTTCGGCAGATTCGCGGGGTGCCTTTCGAGCAACTGACCATCCGCCCCGAGGTGGGCCCGGTTCACTTCGTCTGGGATGAGCCGTCCGACTGCTCGTTCTATTGGGGAACCGACATCCAACTACGCATTGCCCCGCAGAGCCTGCCTCGACGAACGCCAATCCTGAAGGGGCGCAAGGCGCGGATGTCGTACCGGATTCTGTTGCCGGTTTCGCAGGAGTAGCGAGGCGCCGGCACCGAGAAGACCCATCCTCCAGAAGGCACTACAATCCGCTTCCGGGAGAACGACCTCATGAATCACCGCACTGCGGCGGCATTCTTCGCTCTCGTACTGACCATATGGCTGCCCTCCAACGCCGCAGCCAAAGCCACCATATCCGAAGAGCAAGTCGACGGCCAACTCGCCGTCGCCATGGAGAACGACTTCGTCCGCCTCGTCGTCCAGCCCGGCAAGGGCGGGCACTGCACCGACTTCGTCTACAAGCCGACGGGCAAGCGCTTCGTTATGCCGCGGGTCGGATCGCTACTGGGCAATCGCGTCTGGAACTACATGGACAGCGACGTGTACAAGCAGTGGCAGGACTGCGACTGGGCGCACCAGGTCGAGCGGCGGGACGGCGAGGTCGCCCTGATCCTGCGAGCGGCCGGAGAGGTCAACTTCACCAGGTCGACGCAGTTCGAGAAGCGCGTTGTGCTTCGCGACGGTGAGTCGATGGCGCGGGTGACGACGACGTTTCATGTGGGACAGGAGTTGATGCAGCCATTCAGCATCGGGCTGTGGTTCGCCAACATGACGGGCGTTGTGGGCGAGCAATCGACCTACTTCTTCCCGCTGGATGACGGCATCCTCAAACTGGACCTCGCCACGGCCACCGGACAGGAATGGCTGTACAACCCGTCGCGCGGCTGGGCCGCCCTCGTCGGCGAAAGCGGCACCGGGCTGTGCTTCGACATGGAGTACCGCCGGCTGATGTGCTTCTACCTCTGGCCGGGCAAGCAGCCGACGGTGGAGTGGGCGTTCCGCACGACGGAGGTCGAGAACGGCGGGAGCGTTTCGACCGAGCAGTTGCTTGTCCCGTTCGCAGGGATGAGCGCGGTCCACGGCAGCGGTGGCGGAGTGGTCGCCGAGATTGGGGCGCCGGACGCCTGCACACTGCAGCAGGCCACCGAGGGACTGCCGATCCGAGCGGTGCTCACGGCGGGGGCGCCGGTCGAAGGGGAGTTGACGCTTGCGCTAAAGCCGCTCCCCGACGGCGACTCGCAAGAACTCCACCGTGGCGAAGTGTCGCTGCAGCCGGGCAGGCTATCCGAGGTGAAGGTGACCGCCAAGCCCCCGAAGGCGGGGACATACCTGCTCGTGGGTTCGCTCTCGCAAGGCGCGCAGGAGCTCATGGACTTCGTGAAGCCGCTGATCGTCGGCGAGCCAAGCGCGCCGGTCCGTATCGCCGCGAAGGAAGAGCGACTCGGCCGCAAGTCCGAACGTTTCGAGGATCGCGTCGCGCTGTCGGGCGGAGGGCCGCAGGACCTCGAGTTATCCATGGAAGTCGAGTCGCCGCACGTGAAGTGGGCGCGGCCCTACAGCCAAGGGAAGATGAAGGTGCTGGTGCTGACGTCCTGTATCAGCGGGCGCGAGGCAGTTGAGCTGGCGCAGCGTGTGGACATCGAGCCGATATGGGTGACGGCGGGAACGCAGTACGAGTTGAGTGGGTTCTCGTGGGTCTGGGGACTCGGCCGCAAGTTCACTTACGGCGTCGACAGGATGAACGAGAACATCAAGCAGAAGCTGGCCGGGCCGTGTGACGCCATCATCATTGGCGGCTTGCAGGGCGGTCTGTTCACCGACGAAGTGGTCGAGCTGTTTCGGCGCAAGGTGTCCGAAGGCGTCGGGCTCGTCTACGTTGCGCCGAACCGTGGCAACGACGAGCTATACTCACTGCTCCCTGTGGAGAAGGAGACGCGCCTCCGCGATCGCAACGGGCAATGGCAGGCGACGGGGGCGCACTTCATCACGACCGGCGTGCCGTTTGGCGAATTGCCGCCGACAGACTACGCCCGCTATGAAGCGACCGGTGACGTGTTGGCCGAGGTCGGTAAACACCCGCTGGTCGTGGCGCAGGACGGGCCGGGCAAGGGCCGCGTCGTGGTGCTGTCCTACAACACGAGTTGGCAGGGATCGGGGAGTCATTCATACGGCATGACGCCGTGGGTCGAGCAGTCCGACTACAACTTCCCATACTGGGAGTACCACTTCTCGCTGCTGGCCAAGTCGCTCGTGTGGGCGGCGCGCAAGGAGTCGTCGGTGGAACTCACGGACATCGCGGCGGCGCCTGCCCAGGCCGGGCCGGAGCTGACTCTGACGCTGACCAACCCCGGCGCCCCTGTGAAGGCGCAGGTCGAGGTCACACTCTCAGACCGCTATGGAGTCGTCGAGCAGAACGAGACGCGCGAGGTGGCCATCGCGAAGGGAACGGGTGCAGTGGCCTGGCCGCTCAGACAGGACATCCCGGGCGGTTTGCACCTAGTCGACGCCATCCTGCGAGACGTCGAGGGCAAAGTGATCACTTGGGGATCGGCGGCTCTGCGCATGCCCGAGCGCCTCGGCATCAACGAGGTCACCTTCGACAAGCGTGCGTACTACCCCGGCGATACGGCGAAGGCGACCGTGAAGATTGCCGCTGGCGACAAGCTCCCGGCAGATGCCGCCGTCCGTGCCGAGTTGACTGATTCCCTTGGCCGCCTATTGGCGCGGCAAGAGCAGCCACTCAGCGACCCGACTTCGTTCGAATTCGCCATTGGCAATCCGTTGACCACGACAGCGACGCTCCGCGTGACCGCTTTCGTCGACGGCCAGCCCAACGCGGTGGCGCAGCAGGAGGTCATCACATTCCCCGAGCGCTTCGCCAAAAGGGAGTGGGGCGACTGGGAGAGCTGCATCTGGGGCAGCGCCGGTGGCGCCTACCGCCGCGAGTACCTGCTGCCCGTGTACGCGAAGCTGTACCGCGACTATGGGGTCTCGACCTGCCTTGCCTCGAGCAACTGGCAGTATGACCGCGAGTTCGAGTGGCCCGTGCGGCACGGCTTTCGCATCATGCCCATGAACGTGTCATACGGCGCCATCAGCGTCGGGCATCGCGTGCCCAAGGGGAAGATGACCTTCGCCGAACAGAAGCTCAACTACCAGAAGACCCACGATAGGCAGTACCTTGTGCGGCCAGTCTGCCTTAACAGCGACGAGGACCTCGATCCGTTGGCCGGCAAGCTGCGCCAGGTCGCCGAATACGCCGGCTGGCTGGAGCCCATTGGCTACAACCTCGGAGACGAGATGAGCACGACGCACTACGTCACGCCCTACGACTACGATTTCCACCCCGATGCACTCTCTGCGTTCCGCGAATGGCTCAAGGAGCAGTATCCCACGCTGGACGCACTCAACGCCGAGTGGGACACCGAGTTCGCGGCGTGGGGCGACGTGATGCCCATGACCGCGCATGAGGTGCAGGGCCGCGGCAACTACGCGCCGTGGGCCGACCACCGCGAGTTCATGGACGTGGCGTTCTCGAACTTCTTCAAGTGGACGCGCGAGCGGCTGCGGGAGAAGGACGCGAAGGCCACCGTCGGCATGTCGGGCAGCCAGGCGGCGGAAGCATACGGCGGGTACGACTGGTCTCGTCTCGCGCGCACCTTGGACTTCATCCAGAACTACACCCACAAGAACACGCCCATCATGCAGCAGTCCTTCGCGCCTGACCTGCCCCGCGCCCCGTGGTACGGCTACACCATGCGCAACCCGGCCGCGCGACAGGGGCTTTGGTGGAGGTTGTTCAGCGGCAACTACGGCGGCTCGTACTGGTCGGCGACGTTCATGTTCCGCCCGGACCTGCTGCCCTCGCCCATGACCGCCGACATGGCACCCGTCGTCAAGGAGTTCCAGAGCGGCATCGCCAAGCTGCTCCGCAACCTCGACCGCCGGACAGACATCGGCATCCACTACTCCCACGCCAGCATCCGCGGGGCCTTCATCAGCCGGCAGGCGGCGCTCTTCAGCGAGAATCGCGAGGGCTGGGTCAAGTGCCTGGAAGATCTCGGCTACCAGTGCGAGTTCCTCGCGACGCCGCAGCTCGAAGCCGGCGAGTTGACCAAGCGCAACTACGCTGCGTTCGTGCTGCCGTACTCTGTCGCGCTTTCCGAGGAGGAGGCTGTGGCGCTACGGCAGTACGTCGAGAATGGCGGTCTGCTCATCGCTGACGCGAAGACGGGGATGATGGACGAGCACTGCAAGACGCTGGGGAAGGCCCGCCTCGAAGACGTGTTCGGCATCGTCCGGGACAAGCTTGACCCGCTGTGTGCGTCTCGCGAGGGTGAAGTCCGCTTGACACGGGACTCCGAGGCGTGCAGATTGGCCGGCCTATCGCTCGACGTGAGCGCTGTGGAACCCGACCTCAAGGTGCGCGACGGGCAAGCGTCCGGGACACACGGCGAGACGCCCGCCGCAGTTGTCAAGCAGCTCGGCAAAGGGCACGCCGTCTTCCTCAACCTCTTCTTCGATACGTACAGCCAGCGACGGGGGCTCAACGTCGAGGGCCGGATGCTGCGCCTTTGCGAGAACTTGCTCCGACTGAACGGTTTGGCGCCGGCCGTGCACGCGAACGCCCAGGGAGATCCGGCGCCCCACCTGTACACGGCGCGCTACACTGATGGCGAGGCGCTCTACGTCGGCACGGTGATGGATGCGGCCGACAAGGAAACGGACTGGTCGACAGATGTGATGGTGGAGTTCCCGAAGGCCGGCTTCCTGTACGACGCGCGCCGGCAGAAGCCGCTGGGCAGATCGGATAGGGCGACCGCAAAGCTCCTCGCAGGTGACGCAGCCTTGTTCGCGGTACTGCCTTACGAAGTCACCGGCGTGACCGTCGCTCCGGGCAATCCGTCGGTGGGACGCGGGAAGCCTGTGGAGTACACCGTGACGGTCCAGGCAGCCGGTGGCGAGCCAGGCAAACACGTTGTCCTGGTCGAGGTACTCGACCCCAAAGGGGAGCCGCGTCCGCACTACAACGCACAGCTCCTCGCTCAAGATGGGAAGGCGACGGGCCAGTTCGCTTTCGCGCTCAACGATCCGGCCGGGCGGTGGACGATCCGCGCGAGAGACTTGGTGAGCGGCGAGTCAGGCGCGGCACTGGTAGACGTACGGGAGTAGGTCGCTGGTCCGCATCCCTCGTCTCGGCGTCTACGTCTGCTGCGCTTCCGCACATACTCCGGGCGGACGCGCGCTGAATGTGCGAGCCCGGTCCGTTCATGAGGGTGTCGGTTCTGGTGTCTGAGGCGTCGGGCGTTCGTGTCGCTGGTGGACGGGAGCAGGATGTGGGGAACGGGCTGGCGCAGCTGCTCGCCGCAGGTCATTCGGCAACTCAGGTGACCCGAGCGGAAGCGGCTACGGGTACTCGATCGACTGACCACTGCCGCTCGCAACCTAACTGCCGCCCTCCGGTGAGTCCATCAGTGTGGTGGTCTGAAGCGCGAGCCCTGATCCACCCGGGTTCATCACGGTCGCTCGCTGTCGGACCCAAGGCGTCTGCGTCCAGGAGGTGATGCCCATCCTCGTGGCGCAAGACTCCACATTCACGCTATCGCGCCGCAATATCTGGTCCACAGACCTGCTCGGCTCTCCCAGCGGCGCAACGGGGTGGGCCACGGAATCGAATGCGCCGGCTTGCGCGATTGCTGACGAGCGAGAATGAGCTTCGAGCGCCGGCG
>JALGSS010000295.1 GCA_029821745.1 Candidatus Zipacnadia bacterium | reverse complement strand
TTCCAGAGCTTCCAGCCGGCGGCTGAGTCGCCCGGCCAGTATGACTTCCGGCTGCCGATCTTCTTCGGCTCGGGTGTGCTTGTCTCGTTGTTCTTGAGCATCATGCGCGCCCGCTATACGTGGTGGCCGCTGGCGCCCCTGGGCTTCGCGCTGTCCGGCTCGTGGAGCATGATCGTCTTCTGGTGCCCGATCATGATTGCCTGGATGGTCAAGACATCGATCCTCCGCTATGGCGGCATGAAGACGTACATGCGTCTGAAGCCTGTGTTCCTGGGGCTGATCCTCGGGGAGTTCTCCCAGGCAGTGATCTGGGCGACCATCGCCGGCATCTGGCGGCTGCCGGCGCCCTTCTTCCCGTGGCCGTAGGGCGCAACAACGCTCGCGCCACCCTATCCATGGATGAAAAATGAGCGCCCCTGGGGCGCTCATTCTTCGTAGGTGATGAGCGGTCTCGGGACGCCCGCCGCCTTGTATCTGGCGCTGCTATGAGACGCCTTGCACGGGGCCCCGTCACACAAACCGTGACACCCCGTGCCCATAATCGCCTCTCTTCACCACAATCCGGAACGCTACCTCACAGGCTCGCGCGCGCTCCGGGCCTGGCTGCATCGCGGCGACATTCATCCTCAGCCGGTAAACCTCCCAGGGACACGAAAGGCCCCCGGGAATCCCCGGGGGCCTCAATGGTTAGACTGGTTGCGCTTACCCGACTGGCCGACTACCGCGTCTGCAGTGCGATGCTATTGAGGGTCACGTAGTAGACATCGTGGGTGCCTGCGGCAACCGTGATGTAGTCCTCGTAGTCCTCACCATGAGTCGCCCAGAGGGTGATCTTGTATGTGCCCGCAGCGATGAAGCATGGGCCGATGGTGGTGTCTCCGCGGATCTGCCAGTCAGCCTGGAAACCGTTGCCGGAGAGCCGGACATGGATCGGCAGCGTGGTCTCGTTGCGGAAGGTCAGCACGCCGGTGGTGAGCCCCGCCGGAACGCCTGTCACGGGGTTGATCCACGGGTAGTCGCGGAGCGCAACGCCGAAGCCGGGCTGCGGGGCGTAGACGTACACGCGGTTCTCCAGCGCGCTCCACTCGGAGTAGACCCCGAACAGGTCGCAGAAGGGCTTGAGCGGCACGTAGGTGCGGTTCTCCCGAACCACGACCGGGGCGCTGAGCTCCACCTCGTTGGCGTTGACCAGGACGATATTGCTGTCGGGCGTGACCTGCAACGTGACGTCGTTGCGGTGGACCTCGATGTACTGGGCCGTCGGGCCCCAGATGATCTGTCCGCCGATGTGCCGGAGCAGGTCCGTCAGCGTGATGTAGACCTGATCGTCGGCGCCGAAGGCGTGACGCTCGAGGTCGCCCTCCTCGCCGTTGAACCAGACCGCCTCTTGGGTGAGGACAGCCTTGTAGAGCTTGCCGAAAGCCGGGGACGGCTGGTCGGCGAACTGCACCTGCTCGTCAAGGACTGCTGCGCCCTCGGCGTTGGCGACCTGGAAGGCGATCGACCCGGTGCTGATGAACAGCTTGCCGCCGCGCTCAGCTTCAATGCGCAGCGAGTGCGGCCCGTCAGGCAGCTTGGCCGTGTCGAGGATCAGCTTCGAGCCCGGCGCATTGCCGGCCAGCTTGATAGTATCGTCGACGTAGAAGACGATACGGTCACAGACTGGCTTGATCGGGTGCGGCGAGACCTGAAGCGATCCGCGAACCATTGGCCCGGATGCTGACGGCAGAACGGGCAGCGCGCTCTCGAGCCTGACATCGAGCGCATTGCCTGTTGTCAACACCTTTGAGTCGGCGAAGCTGGGCAGTATCAAGGCGATGGCGCACAGACAGAGGATCGAGCGCATTGGCACGATTAGTACCCTCCTGGGAGGCCCAGACGGGAGATTGATTCCCCACTAGCAGACGCCGAGAGTATAGCATAGCGCGAAAATGAATGTCAAAGCTGACAGGTAACCAGCGCAACGGACCCCACGGGCCGGCGGGAGAACCGTAGGGAGTTTCCTGGCTGCCCGTCGCCTGACCGGCGTCGGTGCGAGCCCCTGCGGGCCCGCATGTCGGCTGTCACCCGCACTCGAGCGCCGCTTGATGGGCGGCGGGACCCAGCGCGTCGACCTTGACTGGCTGGAGAGCCTGGTGGATGGGAGGAATGGGGGGCAGCCATCCTCTGGGCTTCGTCGCCCAGCGCCTCTTGGGCGGAGCGATGTACAGCGGGACGTAGTCGATGCGCCTGACGCCGAAGCGCGAGCAGGCCGCCGCGTCGGCGCCGAAGCAGGCGTCGAAACGGTGCGGGCCTTTAATGGCGCTGCCGGTGTCCTCAACGATGAGCATGGACTCGATGGGAGCGCCGAGCCAGATGACGCTGCCCGGGCCCCAGTAGCGGGAGTCTGCGGCACAGATGCCACGGCGGACGCGCGTGCCCCACCGGGTCCACGGGCCGCCGCCATCGGGGCACCGTGACGAGTAGGCGGTGACTTTGGCTGTTCGCGGCTCGTTCTGCAGTCCCTGGTAGAGAAGGGCCAGACGCCACGTGGGCTGCGGGCCGAACTCACCAGACCACATCTTCTTGAGCACGGGGAACAGCGGGTGCGATGCGTACTTCTCTTCGGACAGGCTTAGCTGTGAGACCAGCGCCAGTATGCTGTCATCGGGCGCATCGATCGACGATGCCTCGGACGGCAGTGCCGCGGTGGACGCTCTGACGATCGCGACTTCGTCTTGCGCGAAGCCGGGCGAAACGACGACCAGGGCCGCGAAGCCGATGGCCATCAGTGCTGTCTCGGCAAACGACATGTTAACAACTCCTGTATGCTCTTCAGCGCGTCTATGGCGCAGTAGCCACGAACCCAGACGACACACAAGCACGGGACCGCGCGGCACCGGAAGGGTGTCGCAGAGCCGCACCGGCCCCATCGGATTACCGTGACGGATGGCCAGGTTTGCTGCAATTCGTGGGGTGTGTCTCGTGTGGGATTGTCAGGTGTGGGCGGGGTGTCTTCCGTAGTGCCTGCGTGATAGCGGTGCTTCACTGCCGGATTGGCGGCGGTGGAGTGTATCAGTATCCGTGTGTGTCAGGAACCGCAAATGTGCCACGCCCTGATGAACGTCTGGTTGTCCTCCCTCATCGCGAAGCGCGTGCACCGACAGGGCACGCGCCGGTCCAGTTCAATGTCGCCGACCCAAGGCCCGATTGCCCGATGCCTCGCGTCAGGTGTCCGTCCTAAGTTCGCCTGTAATGGCCAGTTCTATCTGGCAGACCGGGCAGTCGTCGGCATGGCTGCCACCGCAGTGCAAACAGACTCCGTCAACGTCTTTCTCGTCCTTGAGCGCCGCGAGAACGAAACGTTCGAGGCACGTAAGGAGGGTGCGGGCGCATCCGTCGCCGGTTTCGGTGAGGATTGCCTCAATGGCGCGGTTCCTCGCCGCCATCGTCTTGGCGGTGAGTTCAGCGCCGAGGTCCGTGACCCCGAGCTGGACCACGCGCCGGTCTTTCTCGGAAGCTGAGCGGGTGATGAGCTTCTTGGCCTCAACGCGCTCAACCAGCTTGACAGCCGCCGGATGGCTCACGTCGAGCCCCGCAGCCAAGTCCTTGATGCAACACATAGGGTGCAGATAGACAAACTGCAGTCCCTCGAACTGCGCCCGGGAAAGGCCGTCTCCAACGGTCCTTCTCAGAGCTCGCGCAGTCACAATCTCGTCCACGACATTAGAGAACAACCGGCACAATCGAACCGCTTGCGTTACGTCTGCCTTTGTCATGCCGCCCTCGAATCGAGCGCCCGCGTCCCCCCACGTGCTATTATTGCGGGAAGCGTAACACAGTTTCAGGAATGGAATCAAGGGGAACCGGGGCTACCGTGGCGCGTCGGCTGGTTGACTCACCTCAGAAGGGGTGCCTATAATCAATTCTCCACGCCACCGTGCTCATAGGTATCGCACTCTCGATATGACCAATTCCTCACCGGAGACGGTCTCACCTCCTCCGTCGCCGTCAATTTATCTGTGGCTTTCCACAGTGCCGATTATCTGGGGCACGCACTTCGTCGCACTGAAGGTCGTCTTCGAGGACTACAGTGTGCTGGGGATGCTCAGCGTACGCTACTGCCTGATGATCGTGGCGCTGCTGCTCGTGCTGTGGGTGGCCGAGAGAGACTTCCGGTTCGCCTGGAAAGACGTGCCCTACCTCGCCGTCTTCTCGCTGTTCATGGTGACGATCTACCAGATCCTGTTTGCCCTCGCGATCAACTGGGCGACGGCGGCGGAGAGTGCGCTGCTGATCAGCACGGCTCCCATATTCACCGCGATAACCGCTGCGGCGCTGGGCTGGGAGCGCATCACGAAGCGTCTCATGGTGGGAGTGGTGCTGGGCCTGATCGGTGTCGTCGCCGTCATCTGGGGCGGCGCGGGAGCGTCCAGCTTGCCGGAAGCCGACACTCACGTGAAGGGCTGCCTGGTCATGCTTGTGGCGGCGGTCATGTGGGCCTGGTACGCGGTGCTGGCCAAGCCTCTATTGACTAAGTACTCGCCCTTGAAGGTTACCACCTTTTGCCATACCCTCGGCGGTCTGGCGATCATCCCGCTCGGCATGCGGGACGCGTTGAGCACCACTCCGGGGGTCATCGCCGATCTGTCGGCGTCCGCGCCGCCAAGTCATGCGTTCTGGGTGCTGTTCGGCCTGGTATACTACGCCTGGTTCTCGGGCGCGTACTGCTTCACCGTGTGGTACCGGGGCGTGCGCTTGCTGGGATCGGCCCGGACGATGCTGTTCCAGTACTGCGTACCCGTGGTGGGCTTTTTCGCCGCACTTACCCTTAGACACGAATCCCCAACCGTCCTACAATGGCTGGGGGCGGTGCTGACGCTGGCTGGAGTTGTGTTTGCCGCGCGGCGCCCGCAGAACGGCTCCCGAACTGGGGATGCCGATATACCCGAAGGGGACGAGACGCCTGATGCAGTTGACGCCACTTTCTGAGACCATTAACCGCTTCCGTCAGGGCGGCTTTGTCGCCCTTCTAGACAGGCCCACGCGAGAAGGCGAGGCAGACCTGCTTGTCGCTGCCGAGCACGTGACCGGCGAGAAGATCAACTTCATGCTCACGAATGCCCGTGGATTGCTGACGCTGGCGATCATCGCCGATCGCCTGCGCGAACTGGACATCCGGCCGATCGAGCCGCGCTACTACAAGGAGAACTGCCCGGCTTTCACCGAGCCGGTGGACTACAATCCCGCAGTCACGACGGGTGTATCAGCCTTCGAGCGCGCCGCGACGGTCCGCGCCATCATCGACCCGACTACCGAGCCTGAGGATTTCATGCGCCCCGGGCACGTATTCCCGTTGTCCGCGGACCCTGGCGGCCTGGCGGCTCGTGAGGGGCACACCGAGGGAGCAATTGCCCTGGCCGGGATGGCTGGGCTGTACCCGGCCGTGTGCATGTGCGAGCTCATGGCGCCCGACGGGCATATGGCCAAGGGCGAAGAGCTCTTCGAGTTCAGCCGCGAGCACGACATCGCTTTGGCCAGCACAGTGCAGATCGTTGAGGCGCTCCGGGCCAAAGGCTGAACCCCCCGACGAATCCGATTGGCCGCCCGAGACCTCCGAGACGACGGAGGACACGAGGCGGCCAGTTCTGGTTGTGATTCTCAATCTACCCTTCGTCCTTGCTGACCTTATGCAGCCGCTCAATCATCTCCGCAACCGATCTTCGTCGCGTCTCAAGAAGCTCTGGGTCGTGTGTGAACTTGGTCAGAGCGCGCGAGAACTCCGGACCGATCACTAACAGTTCGCGTGCCTCGTCCAGGATGCCCTTCGAGAGCTTCGAGCGCCCAATTGCGGCTTGCAGCAGCGCGAAGTAGTCGTAATCCTCCACGCCATCCCTGATCACGGCCAAGCGAACCGATGACAACGGCGCGAGGTCTCCGCCCGGGTAGAGTAGGTGACCCCACCGCGCGGGATCGGCCGCCTCCTTCGTGCCCCCGTCGACGATGTTCCCCGCCCACCACGTGGTCTGCCAGTACAACAATCCGCTCACCTTCTGCTGCCAGGTTTGCCAGAAGAGGATGCGGTGATCGATGGCGGGCTGGTCGATGAAGAAGTTGGCGCGCGGCGGATGCGGCGAACAGCAGACGTACCACCAGACCTCTTCGCCTGCGGCTTGTCGCTGCGCGTAGAACTCCGGATTCCAGCGGCTGGTGATCGGGCACCAGATGTCAACGTCGCCAACCAGTCCCGCGGCGCGGATCAGCTTGTGCCCGGCAATCACCCCGGCGTAGTCGCCCTTCTGAGGTTCGTCCCACGCGCAGACATACGCGTCATCGAACCACTTCCGCTGCTTGAGCCTCTCACACACCGCCGCGAGGTCCCCGCTGAAGGTGGTCTTGAACTCGTCGTCATAGTCAAGTCCCCGGTCAGGCGTGCGAGGCATGATCCGCAGCATGGTGCTCGTCTGGCCCCGCTCCATGCAGTACGCGAGGTTGCTCTCCCACGGCTCGAAGGAGTAGGACCCGTCCTCCTGTTTCTGCGGGTGGAAGTCAGTCCCGAGGTACGGGCTGATCCGGTGGCGCAGAAGCTCGTTGCACCAGCGCTGGTACGTCGGGCCGTCGATCGACCTCCGAGGGTCCTCGCTGCCGAAGTAGTACCGCGACAGCCAGGAGCTCCCTAGGCCGAAGGAGGTGCGCAAAGTGGGACGAGCAGGCAGCTCGAAGTCATACACGCGCAGCTTCAGGTTCAGGGCGACTTTGTGTGTCTTGCGGGCGGTGAGCGTGATCTTGCCTGAGTAGACCCCGGCGGCAGCGTCGCGCGGGACCCACACGGTGAGCCAGAGCGGCTGGACCTCTCCCTGCTTCACTTCCAGCGGCGCGTAAGGCAGTAGCACATCCGGCCACCGGTCGGCCTTGGTGGAGCGCGTGTAGACGGGCTTGTCGGCCTTCACGTAGCCCACGGTGTTCAGCTCGAAGGCCGACTCGGGAATGCGTGCTCCGAGAGGGCCCTTGAGCACCTTCGGAAGCTTGACTTGCACGTTCTCCAGATCCCCGGCGAGAGGCATGATGACCAACTGCACCGACTCGCCCTCGCCCTTCGCGGCGAACAGCTTGATGGTGTCGGTCACGGTGCCCTCAAGCAGGGCGGGGTCGCGCATGACCTTGCGGGTGCTGGTCTCGACTGCCACGGTCCACTTGGGTTTCTTCGCGAACTTGCGGGCGAGAGCGTATCCGGCCACTGGCAGCCCCTTGCGCCGGAGCGCCTGCAGGTCCTGCTCCAGAGCGGCCAGTTGAGCCCCTGCCTCTCGCCACTGGTCGTCGCTGGGAGACGTGAGCGCAGCGGCCGTGCGCGACATGCCCTCGATGCGCGCTCCGAAGTCTTCCACCTGCTTGCCGATGTCTCTCCGTGGCCGGAAGCTACTGGGCACTCGGTCGATGTCCAGATCCTCGACCCACGCCTCGTAGCCGTCGATCAGGCCGCGCAGGCGCCGCTTCAGTTCGGCCATCCGCCGGGCCTCCAGATTCAGAGCGGGCAGGAGCGCGTCGGCGAGCAAGTTGCCGTTGAGTGACGCCTTGCGCGTGAAGATCAACTCAGCATCCCCGTCTGCGGGGCGGCTGTCCACCACGTTGATGCGCCAGGTGGTGGCGAGGCTTGGGTCGAGAGTTTCGAGGGGAATCGCGAACTCGGCCGACAGGACGCCGTCGGCCACCTGGACTGCTCCCTGCCACTTCCCAGTGGGAACGGGGCCATCGCCAGAGCCCGCCCAGGTCGTGCCATCGGGGCTGAGGCTGAAAGTGAGCACGTCGCCGGTGCGGTCGACATCCACAGCCAGCGTCACGTGAGGGCCCTTGCGCGGAGTCTCGTCGGCAACGGCGGCCGG
>JALGSS010000294.1 GCA_029821745.1 Candidatus Zipacnadia bacterium | reverse complement strand
CCACGCCGAAGGAGAGCAAGCGATGATCCGAATGGCCTTGGGGAGCGTGACCACAGGAATGCTGATCGCGGCTGCGTGCATGGCGGCAGTGGGACAGACCGCGGGGGCTGATCCCGTGACCTCGCGGATTGCCGTGCGAGATGGCGCCTTCGTGGATGTCGAGACCAACGCGCCCTTCACGCCGCTGGGCGTCAACTACTTCCGCGTCGGTGAGCTGCAGGAGGGGAAGAAGGGGCACGCGACCTTCTGCCCGGGGCTCTATGACCGCGGCTTCGTCGAGACGATGATGGCCCAACTGCAGACCTGGGGCTTCAACACCGTCCGGACGTTCCACGTATATCATGTTGGCGAGACCGGCATCCTGTACCTGGCAAACGTGGTCCACTTCCTCCAGCAGGCCCGCGCCCATGGGGTACGCGTCATTTTCAGTTGGGACATCTGGATGCCACCGTCAGACTGGTGGTCCTCCCGGGAGCTTCCGGGCGAGGAAGGCTGTGATCTGCGACCTGAGTGGGACCCCGAGATGGGGATCAACGCCTTCCGCCTGCACCGGGGCTCAGTGAGGACCCGCGCGAACGCCATCGTGAGCCTGATCGAGGCGCTGCAGGCGACAGACCCCGGATTGCTCCCGGTGGTCCTGGCGTGGGAATTGGAGAACGAGGTCTACTTCAGCGCGAAGAAGGCCCCCTTGAGCGCGCGGGAGGGCACCTTCACCTTCGCGGGGAGGGAGTACGCCCTCTCGTCGGATGCGGAGGCGCAGGACCTCATGGATGATGTTATCGTGCAGTGGGCGGATTGCTGCGCGGACGCGATCCACGAAGCCGACCCGGAGGCCCTCGTGAGTACAGGCGTGTTCTCTTTCGCGGCCGTTGGGCGTGGCGGTCCCGGCACGCGATCTCAGGACGAGACGGGCGACGGGCGCATCCCCGCCAGACCCCTGGCGTTGCTGCGCTCAAAACTGGACTACATTGATATTCACCTGTACGCCTGGCGCAAGGAGGACAGGAGCGTCACTCAGTTCCTCGAGCGGGACCTGAAGTCTGTGGAGTGGGAGACCCTCCAGGCGGCGGCTCAGGAAGCGGGCAAGCCGGTGATGTGCGGCGAGTGCGGCGTGTTCGCCAACTACCTGCGACGTCCCCCGAACTGGAAACTCATCGATCATGACCTCGGGCTCAAGTGCTTCCGCGAGCACGCGACCGGCGTCCGCTCGCATGGTCTGGCCGGGGCGCTGTACTGGCCGTACGGGAACCCGGACAGCACGCCCGGCGACGAGAATCCCCCGTTGCTGCACCATCCCGACTACGGACGCGTGCTGCGGGAGGTCTGGTCCCAGCCGCGCTGACACTGGGCAGCAGGATCGTGTAGCCATTCGTCGGAGCCAACAGGAATGAAGCCGATTGTTTGAGGCACTTGGAGCGTGAGATATGGGTCTCGGCACGCGTACAGGGGGCAGAGGGCATACGAGCGCCGGCTTAGGTGGCAGGTGGCGCGCTGTTGGGGCCGCGCTATCCGCTCTGCTGCTGGTATCCCAGTTGCAGAGCAGCGCACTGTCCGCCGACCTTGGCCGCACAACTGCGCGAATGTGGAAATGCGTTGAGTGGACGCTCGAGAACGACTCGTGCAACGGCAATCCCTTTGATCTTGTCGCTGCCGTCACCTTCGATCACACCGGAAGCAGCCAGCGGCACGTAACCGAGATGTTCTACGTCGGCGACGGCAAGTGGCGTTTCCGGTTCACTGGCACGGCGGTCGGACAGTGGCGGTTTGCCACGACTAGCGATGACGCTGATCTCGACGGCCACACCGGGGCGGTCCAGGTGGTGCCCAACCGCGACCCGCTCATCAAGGGTTTCCTGACGCATCGAGGCAACAAGTACGCCATACAGGCGGGCAACGACGCTCATTTGGAAGGATACCTGCTCAATGTGTACATGAACCAGCAGGACTTCGAGCAGCAACACGAGCACGCCACGAGGATCCTGGGGCATCCGAGCCGTGCGCATCTCATCGACGACTACTGGGGCGACGCCCGGGACAACGGGTTCGACACATACTTCTTCGCCGTCTTCTATAGCTGGTTCCGCATGGGCGCTCTGAGCATTGGCGACTTCGCCGGCAACACTGATCCCGACCTGGACGCCCCCGACACCGCGCTGTTTGACGCGCTGGAGCTTGCCGTCAGGCACGCGCACGAACGGGGCGGACGAACCCACATCTGGGCTTGGGGGGACAATGACCGGCGGCAGACGCCCAACCATCTCGGCGACGGGTTTCGAGGTCAGAGACATCGACGACTGATTCGCTACATCGCCGCGCGACTCGGCCCGCTGCCCGGGTGGACCATGAACTTCGGCTTCGACACCATCGAGATGCCCAAGGCCGAAGCGGATTGCGCTTGGTGGGCTGATCAGATGAATCGGCTGATGGGCTGGCCGCACATATTGACTTCCCGAGGGTGGGAAGGTGACTGTTTCGGGGGCAACTCCTACGCGGGATTTGGGGGCAACCCCTATGACCTGCAGACCAGCGACAAGGGGCCGGCCGACTACGCCGAGATCAGACAGGATCTGGAGACCCATAGGGACAAGCCCTCTATCTACGAGGAGCGCCATACATACAACCGCTGGCAGTGCTGGACGACAGCCCGGAGATGCCGGGCCTCCAGGCATCCCTGGACGCGGGAGCCGGGCGGCTGTTCCTGCTGCCCGCGCAGTAGCGCCGTCGCGGTGAAGGCCGCCTGCGCCGAAGAGCCGGGGGCCTGGGCAACAGATTACTGAGGCTCTAACCATCCCACTCGCGGGCCGGGGGTCCGCCTGGTCGGCCTCACGGCTGGGCGACGGGCCTGGAGTGGGTTCCCCGCGTGCCGCTCGCACGTCCCAGTGGTCGCCCATGAAGCGCGACGCCTGATGGGGCTTCGAAGCCCTATCAGGCGAACCCCAACGACAACGAAGACCACATCACATAACCACCACAAGGAGAACTGCTCAACCAACTGTGCAAGAGATTCTTGACACAGCGTTGTCCCCCTGTCGCTCCGCTACTGCGAACACCTCGGCACACACCAGGCTCAGCCACCACGGATAGATAGTTTCCTAGTATCTTCCAAAGACCTTGCCAACATCTAACGCCCTGTGTGATATGCTATTAACCGATATAGGCCGACATCAGATGGATTGATACGGCCTGAAATTGAGCATTCAGGCCCAATCGGAGGCGTGGCGACCATGGAGCATCTGACTGTTACTGAGGCAGCCAAAGCCCTCCAGCTCGGCATGCCAACAGTGAAGCGCTACATCTACGAGGGCAAGCTGAGGTCCGCTGGGGCGCCGGTCGTGACGCCGGCACTCGTGATTGACGGCACTGTGGTGCTCAGTGGCCGGGTGCCCACAGAGACTGCCCTGGAAGATATGCTTGCGCGACACTTGGACTAATCATGGCGCTGAGTGGATTGTGAGGGGATAGGGATGCCGGGTGAAGAGACAGGACGCAAACGCTGCCTGAAGACGCTGGAGGTGCCGGCTATGAGAAGCAAAGGCTTCACTCTTATCGAACTGCTGGTGGTAATCGCGATCATCGCGATCCTGGCGGCGATCCTCTTCCCCGTGTTCGCGAGGGCGCGAATCCAGGCTCAGAAGAGCGTGTGTCTCTCGAACATCAAGCAGTTGGGCCTTGCTGCCCTGATGTACTGCCAGGACTACGACGAGACCTTCCCGGCGGCGTCTCCGTGGCCCGGTGTGCCGCCGAAGAGGCCGATATGGGGACAGAACTGGGTGAAGTGGCCGAACGCTCCCTGTTTCCGGGACACCGTTGAATCGTACGTCAATAATAACAATGTCTGGAAGTGCCCGCTCCATTACGGAGCGGCACGCGACGAATGGGAGGGCACACCGACCATCGAGGCTCTGCGCAACAGCTACTGGTTCGTGGGGGGACATCCCTCCTACGTTAGCGGCGCGAACACGTGGGAGACAATCGAGTGGTACCGCCAGCATAACCTGGCAGGCGAGTCCCTCTCCAACTGCGACGCCGGCGCCGTAATGATCAGTGACTGTTCGCCCGGTAGCCACGACTCTCGCCCAGGCTGGGTGTGGTGGACCGTCCAGAATCAATCCGGGATGCGACACATGAACTTCGTGTTCGTTGATGGTCACGCCAAGGGAAAGAGCTTTGAGGTATCCATCTACGGTACGGATGCCATCTGGCCACCCGCGCGACCTTGAGCCGGTTTCAGGCACAAGGGCGCGTGCGGCCACTCGCCACCGTGGATTCACAGCCATGACCCAAGACAAGTTGACTCAGCGCATCCTGTGGGCCGCTGAGCTTGGCTCACGAGTCTGCACTGTTGGGATTACGGGAGCGCGCTGGAGGTGCGCCCCAGTACGAATCAACAGCGGGAAGAACCGCGCGAAAGACGAAAGGATGATTTCAGAATGAGGATCAATCCAGAGGTTGAGTGCGTCATTGACAGAGCCTTGGCGGGCGAGGAGATCACCCCGCCCGAGGCGCGCACGCTCATGAGCGTAGACGTGAACTCGGATGAGATGTACGCCCTCATGGCGACCGCGGATGAGTTGACGAAGAGACAATTCGGCAACAGAGGGGAGGTGTTCGCCCAAATAGGAATCAACTTCTGGCCGTGCCCGAAAAGTTGCGGCTTCTGCGTGTTCGGCGAGAATTGGGGCCTGACCAAGGAGCGGGTGGAGTTGGACAGCGAGGAGGTGGTAGCGCGTGCCAAGGTCTTTGAGGAGGCGGGGGCAAACGCCATCTTCCTGATGATCACGGCCGATTACCCGTTTGACCGCTACTTCGAAATCGCAGAGTCCGTGCGCGATGCCATCTCGCCGGATTTGCCCTTGGTCGCCAACATCGGCGACTTTGGACCGCATGAGGCTGACAGGCTGCTCGAGACCGGCTTCCAAGGGGTGTACCACGTGTTCCGGCTGCGCGAAGAGCGGGACACAGAGATAGCGATCGAGGCAAGGGTGGCGACTCTCGAGGCTGTGAGCGAGTCCAATCTGGACCTTTCCTATTGCGTGGAACCCATCGGACCGGAGCACCCACCAGAAGAGCTCGTGGAGGAGATGTTCCGAGGGAAGGAATACGGGGCTGTGAACCACGCATGCATGAGGAGGACACCCATCGAAGGAACACCCCTCGCGGCGGTGGGTGAGATCTCAGAATGGGAGATGGCTAGGGCCGTTGCCGCGACCAGGCTCGTCGCGGGCGACACCATCAGGGCAATGGGCGTTCATGAGCCGAGCCTGCTTTCGCTCCGCGCCGGCGCAAATCAGATATACGCCGAGACCGGTCCCAACCCCCGGGACACCGTGGATGACACTGAGACGGGGCGGGGGCGCTCAGTGCAGCAGTGTAGGCGGATGCTTTGGGAGGCGGGCTACACTGCGCTGGAAGGCCCGACCAGTGTCTTCCGAGGGGGCTGGTAGCCCGGCGTAGACGTCGGCCGGGTCCCGGTCTTTCGGGCCTCGAAGCTCACAACCGCACTGTCCCCGGTGTCGGCAACGTCGGCGACATCGCGCGCTACGGCGCTCACTGCCGGTGGACCGCCTCCCCCACCCTCGAATTTCGGGGAGAATACGTTGACTTCACCTCGCTGACCCAATGCGGGCCAATGCGGCCGGAGTACGCCGACAAGTCCGGCCATGGCTGGGTGGTCGAAGGCCTATACCAGTTCGACGACCGCCGGCAGTTGTTTGCCAACTTCAATTCCCTATGTCGGGACGAAAGCCGTGCGTCCACCGTTGACACCCTTACTGTCGGCGGCCGCTACAAGCTGTCCAACCATCTGTACCTCATACCTGAGTTGTGGTTCGTTGATGATGAGCTTCCGTCGGCTGATCCACTCTACGACGACGATCGCTATATGCTTACGGCACTGTTTCTCTTCTGACATCGCGCACGTGCATTCCTTGGGTTTCTACCGCGACGTGGGCGGGTCCCGCTCTGCATGTGCCGGGACGCCTGGAACCATCGACGGCAAATCCTGGCCGGGAAGCCGGCGCCCTCCGGGCGGTGCGCAAGCTGAGCCTCATCCTCCCGCAAATAGACTGGGTGATGTGACCGCGACGGCGCAACGCCGTTGTGCGCAATAGAAAAGGGAGCCCGAAACCGGGCTCCCTTTTCAGTGCTTTCCGTACGCGCGGGTTACTACTCCGCCAGCAGTTCATCAAGCTTGTCCTGCAGCGCCTTGATCTGGGCCTGCAGGGCTTCTATCTGGGCCGCCTTGGCGTCTGCGGCTGATGCCGTTACCTGCGCCGGCCCCATGGGCTGCATGGACGCGCCCTTGCCGCTCGCCTCATCGGCGGCGGGCTGTCGCAGCTTGTTAACGTCCTCCAGGGCGTACCTCATGCAGTAGCCCTTCCGGTTCTTGCCCTCGCCAACCAGTGCCAGCCCGAACTTCTGCCGCCACTTGTTGAGGCTGTCCATCGTGATCTCGCCCTCAGCCGCCGAG
>JALGSS010001164.1 GCA_029821745.1 Candidatus Zipacnadia bacterium | reverse complement strand
CAACATCCTGTGGAGCGTCCCCATCTGTGGGCTACACAACCATGGTGGTCGGGACAACACATTCCAGAACAACGTCATCGTCGACTGCCCCGCATTCCGGGCCGGACAGCTCTCGCCGAACTGGGACAACTGGCCGCCGATCAAGGACAAGCTGAAGGCGGTGCAATACGAGGGCTCTCCCTACTTGGAGCTGTACCCAGAACTGGCCGACTACCAGATCGAGCGGCCGGAGGACATGTCGGGGCTCAAGTTCCTCAACAACATCCCGGAGGACATGTCGGGGCTCAAGTTCCTCAACAACATCATCTACTACACCGAGGAAGGCACGAAGTGGCTGCGCGAAGAGCGTGGTTGGGGCGACGAGCAGGAGATGTACTCCTTCCGCATGGTCCCCGAGGACTTCGAGCGCAACGAGTGGGACAACAACGTCATCTACGCGCCCGAGTCCATCAAGCCCTTCATCCGCATGGACATGCGCCCCAAGTTCAACAAGACCCTCACGTGGGACGAGTGGCAGGCGCTTGGGGTGGACCAGAACTCGGTCCTCGCGGACCCGCTGTTCGTCGACGCGGCCAACCATGACTACCGGCTGAAGGCAGAATCTCCGGCGCTCAAGCTCGGGTTCAAGCCCATCCCGGTCGAGGAGATCGGGCCGTACGCGGATGAACAGCGGGCCTCATGGCCGATCGTCGAGGCCCCCGGCGCCAGTGCCCTTGGCGAGTTCCACACGGTGCGCTATTTCCAGTTGCCGGGGTATGAGCCGGTGCCCGCGACCGAGTTCAGTGCGCGCGACGGCCTCCCGAATGTGTTCGCCAAGTTGGCTGCGGGCGAGCCGGTTCGGATCGTCTACTTCGGCGGCGGAATCCACTCCGCCGGTGGCTGGCTGGGCCAGGTTGTCCAGTGGTTCAAGAATCAGTATCCGGACGCAGAGATCGAGTATGTCCATGCGGGGGTCTGTGATTGCGTCCGCGGCTCCGGCTTCAGCCTCTACCGGTTCGAGCACGATGTCATGCGCCAGAATCCGGACCTCATTCTCGTCGACTTCGCCTCCGCCGACCACGTGACCGATGGGATGCAGATCGCGAAGAGGATTGAGGGCGTGGTACGCAAGGCCTGGAATGCCGATCCGCAGGTGGACTTGCTGCTGCTGTACGCATTCCGGGCCGGGATGGAGTCCGCGTACAGCGAGGGCACTTGCCCGGGGTCTGTTTCGGGCTACGAGCGAGTGACGACAAGCTGGTTGTCAAGGCGACAGGTGAGGAGAGCACGAAGGCCCAGGCCGAGGGGAAGATCGTCTTCTCCTCCGACGGCACGAGGCCATCGGCTGCCGCGAACGATCTCTACGCGCAGGTTGTCACGGCCGGGCTCGAGAAGCTCGCGGGCAACAGCACTGCCAGGGCGCATGTGGTTCAGCGGCCCTTCCGCAAGGACCACTTGGAGGACGCGCGCCAGTTCGCGATCACCGAGTCGATGCTGAGCGGCGACTGGGAGAGGCGCGAGCCCAAGGTGGGCACGCGCGACTTCACCAGGCACTTCGACGACCTGTGGTTCACCAACACGCCCGGAGCCACGCTCACCTTCAAGTTCAAGGGCTCCGCCGCCGGGATTCTCGACTTGATGGGCCCGGATACCGGGAAGATGAAGATCACGGTGGACGGCGAGGACAAGGGCACTCGGGCGCAGGTAGACCCGTGGTCCTACTACCAGCGTCTGGCCGTGGTGCAGATAGTCAGCGGGGTGGAGGCAGACAAGGTCCATACTGTCACCGTCGAACTGCTCCCCGATGCGCCAGACCGCTCGGTGCCGATCGCGGAAGCGAAGAAGGCCGACCGGTACAACGCCGACGAGTTCGAAGGCGTCGCGTTGCGGTTCGCGTGGCTGCGCATCATTGGGGAGCTTGTGGACTGATGACGTAGCGAAGATGAAGGGGAGGTCTGTCGACATGGCACGAATCGCGCTGTGTATGGCGGTGGTGATGGTGGTGGCGCTATTCTCGCAGGACCCCGGGGCGGCGCAGGAAGCCGAGTCCTTGAGCGTGTACGTCGCCCCGAATGGCAACGATGCATGGTCAGGAAGCCTGCCCGCGCCGAAGGGCGATGACGGACCCTTCGCGACCCTTGCCCGGGCCCAGGAGGCAGTGCGCGCGCTGATTGCACAGGGCCCGCCGGCCCAGGATGTCGCCGTGTTCGTCCGCGGGGGCAGCTACCGACTGTCCGAAGCGTTGACACTGGGCGCTGAGGACTCTGGGAG
>JALGSS010000293.1 GCA_029821745.1 Candidatus Zipacnadia bacterium | reverse complement strand
GCCGTCGGCCCGCGCCCCACAAGCGCCCCGCACGGCGAATACATGGGCCCCACCAGCGTCTCCGCTCCCACGACAGCGCAGGCGTCGAGACATGCCTTCAGGTGATCGACGCCGGCGCGTCGAACCGCCGCATCGTCGGAGATGGGGTTCGCGTCCTCGGGCACAACGGTCACCACCGTGCACCCCAACCCCAGGTCTCTCAGCTTCTCATCCAGCGTCTCCCACGGGGAGCAATCCGGGCTGAACATGGGGAACTCGACGCCGTCATAGCCCCAGGCCTTGATGCTGTCCAGCAGGTCAAAGTGCTCTTCAGTCACCGCCGCCGTCCACAGCAGTGCATTCATTCCAAGCTTCATGGTTGCCTCCAAAGGGTCAGGCTAATCCGAGACGACATCCACCCACTGCCCCGTCTTCGCGCTCTCGAGCACCGCATCGCACACGTACTGGGTCTGGGGGGCCAGCGTCATGCACGGCAAGGGCCTCCCGCCCCGCCCGGAACGCCCGGCGGCGTCAGCACTCTCCAGCAAGGCTCTTCCTGGTCGGGGTAGAAGAAGAAAAGGCAGGCCTCGCGAACGTCCGCCGGGATGCCGAAATCCGACCAAGGCAGGTTCGCAGGGAAGTGAGGGTCGAAGCAGGCCCGTTGAGCGTCCACGCTCGTCAATGGGCAGTTCACCGCCAGTACGGGTTTGCCGGGAACACAGAACTGCCCTTTCTCGAGTTTCCCCGCGGCAGAACTCCTAACCAGTTCCTTGAGACGGGCGGGCACAGGAGCGCAGAGAGGCGCCGTACAGCCCCATGGGCGCGTGTACTCCCTAACTGGCGGATCGGGCTCGGCCAATAGCCGCACGTTCGACGGCCCCTCCCAGATAGTCCGGCGCTGGGAGACCGAGGGGCGCGAGGCAACAAACTCATCGCCGCACTCAAACAACTCGTCATAGACCCCCTCAGTGCCGCACACCATCGTCGGTAGCTCGAGTTGTAGTCTGAATGCCCCGAGGGTGTCGGCCATGCCATGCTGATAGTGCCAAGCGTCGAAAGACGCCTCCAAGCGATAGGCACAGCCCACCTCTTCGGGCGTGTAGACCTCTATCCAGAGGTCTTCGCGCAGCGTGTCCGCAGAGACGTGAATGTCGGAGACTCGTGATGAGGCCGGGATCCGTGGCTCCAAGCGGACCTTCACGTTTGGGGCGAATAGGTAGGCGGCTAGACGGTCTCGACTGGAGCGGAGCAGGTAGTCGGCCACGCGCAACTGCGCGAGAACGCCCGGGAATTCCTCTGGCGACTTGCGCATGATCTTCAGGCACGCGTCCAGGCCTTCCACCGCCGCTTCTCTCAGATTGCGGATGGCACCGTCGAGCCGCTTCAGTCGGCGGGCCACAACCTGTGTTGGGAACGCAAGCAACTGCGCAAGGGGGTGGATCTTGTGGAGTCTGTCATGCCTGAACTTGCTGTCCAGCCACGTCTCTGTGACGCCGGATGCCCCTATCGCCGGAAGAGCCCGCAGGTTGCAGCGCGCCAACTCGTGCGCCTGCGTCATCGCTTCCTGCATCCGGTCCTGCAGTTCGCCTGTGGTCATCGCTCCCTCCTGTCGTGCCAGCCCTGGAATCCCCGCATCCCGATTGCCAAGCGATCGGGTCAGTCCCCCGAAGCTCCCTCTTTCCGCATGGAGGCGAAGATGTCTCTCAGCCGATCGGGCGGTGGCTCACCGAGGTAACTCGTCAGCAGTTGCCTCATGCGCAACCAGTCGTCAGAGAGAATCACAATGATCGATCCCGGAGACATGTCCCAGGCGGCCCCCTCTTCTGCTGACGCTCTGGCTCCCGCGCCGAGCAGCAACTCGACGACCTCTGTTCTGCCGGCGAGGACAGCAGCGTTGAGGATGCTTCCGCCCTCCGGCATCTCGCGCTCCACGTCCGCCCCCGCCTCAATGAGAGGCCCGATCAGTTGGGTAGCAGAGGCTCTGTTCTGAATCGCCTTCTGGAGTGGTGAGTATCCGTTGGCGTCTGGAGCGTCGACGGGAGCCCCGGCCCTCAACAGAAGCTTCATGATCTGGAGTCCACCTCCGAGCACACCGAAGTGCACGAGCGATCCCCCATCCCCAGCAATGGCGCCTGCATCGGCTCCCGCACCCAACAGGAGCCGGACCACCTTCAGGTGCCGATTTGCCACAGCGTAGACGAGAGGTGTATAGCCTGCCTCTGATCGCTCATCGACAGGGCGTCCCTCGCCCAGCAACTGGCTGACCCGCTCCACGTCCCCATCCTTAGCAGCTTCATGCAAGGGTTCCTTCGCCTGCATCGCAGACCTCCGTATTGAGTTGGGCGGAAGGGCAAAACAGGAAAGCGTCCTGCGCCCTGTGGCCGTCACGAGTTCATCAGGCTAATCCGAGACGACATCCACCCACTGGCCCGTCTTCGCGCTTTCGAGCACCGCGTCGCACACGTACTGGGTCTGCAAAGCGCTGCGGAGGTTGCGCCGGTCGCCTACTTCCGCCGCCGCTTCGCCTTCTCGTAGAAGTCGCGGCGGTCGCCGATCTGCCAGACCCAGACAACGTGGGCCGTGTCGTCCACTTCATAGCCGATGCGGAATGAGCCAACGCGGAGCCGGTAGTTCCCGGTCGGCTCACCCTTCAGGGCTACCATCCCCGGCGGACGCGGGTTGCCCTCAAGTGATCGCAAAGCCACGGCGACCCGGGCCTGTACTGCTTTGGGAAGGCCCTTCAAGTCTTTCTCGGCCGAGGGCCTGATTCGCACCTCATAGTTCACAGGCCCAGCCCCTTGAGAACTTCCTCAAGGGACTTGCTGGTACGGTTGGCCGGGTCGGCTTTGCGCTCGGCCAGCTCCAGGTCCATCTGCTCATTGACCAACTGCTCGTAACGCGTCCCGCCGGCCGCGAGCCATTCGTCGAGGTCGCTCTTGCGGAAGATCCACTTGCGGCCGGTCTTCGCGGCCGGGACGGTCCCCTCACGCGCCTTCCGCTTGATCGTGCTCGGGCTCAAATGTAGGTAGGCTGCAGCTTCCTCCGGGGTCATCGTATCCTGTGCCATAACGATCCACCTCGTCTCTTAGTGTGCATTAGCGCACCATTACGCTCTACAGGATACCACCCCCCAATCCCGTGGTCAATCGCCCGCCACATCTACCCACCGGCCAGTCTTCGCGCTCTCGAGCACCGCGTCGCACACGTACTGGGTCTGCAAAGCGGCGCGGAAATCCGGCTGCGTGCCCTCGCCCGTCTCGAGGCCCTTCAGGAAGTCCGCGAGCGCATGGATGAAGGTGTGCTCGTAGCCGATGACGCAGCCGGGGACCCACCAGTGGTCCATGTACGGGTGCTCGGAGTCGGTCACCAGGACGTCCCGCCAGCCGTGCACGTGGTCGTCGTCGCCATCGTCGAAATACTGCAGGCGGTGGGCATCCTCCAGATCGAAGGACAGCGACCCCGCGTCCCCGTTCATCTCGAAGGTGTTGTAGTTCTTGCGGCCCCGAGCGTAACGGGTGGACTCGAAAGTGCCCATGCTGCCGTTGGCGAAACGCACGAGGAAAGCGCAGGCGTCGTCGATGCCCACAGGCTGGACCACGCCCGGCTCGTCCTGCAGCTCGCGCTCCTTGATGAAGGTCTCGGTCATCGCGGTGACGGAGGCAATCGGCCCGTTGAGCCAGATCGCAGTGTCGATGGAATGGGCCAGCAGGTCGCCGGTGACGCCACTGCCGGCGGCGTCGATGTCCAGCCGCCAGAGGGTCTCGCCGCCCTGGGGGAGCTCCGGGCTGATGGTCCAGTCCTGCAGGTACTCGGCGCGGTAGTGGAAGCAGCGGCCCACGCGTCCCTCGTCCACGAGTTGCTTCGCCAGGGAGATCGCGGGAATGCGGCGGTAGTTGAACCAGACCATGTTCGCGACGCCCGCGGCCTCGACGGCCTGCGCCATCTCCAGGCCCTCCTGCGCGTTTCTCGCCAGGGGCTTCTCGCACAGGACGATCTTCCCTGCCTGCGCGGCGGCGATGGCGATCTCGCGATGCAGGTTGTTGGGCACGCAGATGTCGATGGCGTCAATGTCATCGCGGGCGACCAGCGCGCGCCAGTCGGTCTCGATGCTCTCCCAGCCCCAGTTGTCCGCGAACTCGCGGATCGTGTCCTCACTCCGGGCGCACGCGGCCTTGAGGACGGGTTGGGTATCGAGGGTGAAGAACTGGTTCACTTTGCGGTAGGCGTTCGAATGGGCCCGGCCCATGAAGCCATAGCCGATGATGCCGATGTTCAGTGGTTTGGGCATGGTGGCATTCTCCTCCTTGGTCTGTCCGTGGATCTTCCCGTAGGGACGCGACCTGCTCGCGTCCGGCCGTCGCCGTTGTAAGGCGCGGGTTCATCCCCCGCCTGTCGTCAATCCCGGCGCGGTACGAGCCTGCGCCCTACAACGACAACGGACGGCGCGGTACGAGCCTGCGGCCTTTGTAGGGCGGGGGTTCATCCCCCGCCTGTCGTCAATCCCGGCGCGGTACGAGCCTGCGGCCTTTGTAGGGCGGGGGTTCATCCCCCGCCTGTCGTCAATCCCGGCGCGGTACGAGCCTGCGCCCTACAACGGCAACGGCCGGCGCGGTACGAGCCCGCGCCCTACAAACGGCAATGACGACGGTCTGCCCCTGCTACCCGCCGTACTTCACATTCAGCGCATCCACGGCTTCCTTCGACTGCCGCGTGACCTCCCATGCGTCCGGCCAGAAGCACAGGTCGATCGTCCACCAGTTGTGCGGCAGCTCGTTCTTGATCAGCTCCGGCATCAGCTCGTCGAAGTCCAGCAGGCCCTCGCCGAAGGGCGCGTGGGTCGAGGTCTCGTCGTCATGCAGCGTGCCGTCGGAATCGATCAGGTGCAGGTGGTTGATCTTCCCGCGGAGCTTCTGGGCGAATTCCAGGCAGCCACCGGGGAGGGTCTCCTTCTCTCCCGGCTGACGCGCGCCGACGACCGCCACCATGTACCCGTGGCAGGTGTCGAACTGCACGCCGAAGTTGTCGTCGTTGACTTCCTCCACGATGCGCAGGATGTCCGAGGGCTTGTTGAAGGCGAAGCCCGGCTCGAACTCCCAGGTCATGTAGACGCCCTTGTCGGCGGCCTGTTTTGCGCAGACCTGCCAGGTTTTCACCACGCGCTCGCGGGCGATGTCGGCGTCCACCTCGTCGAAGATCGTGGGCGGCTGCACGGTGTCCACGCGGATGCCCTGGATGCCCAGGTCCACGCAGAAGTCCAGGTTCTTGCGGAAGCAATCCAGGTAGTCCGTGGTGTCTTCGGTGTCGATGAGATGCTCGTCCCACAGGTTCGCCGCCAGTCCGGAGAAGCCCAGGCCGACCTGCGCAAGCTGCTCCTTGCAGGCGTCGCGCTGCTCCTTGTCGGGCATGTCGTCGGGATTGGGATGCGGTGGGAAGCCGCCCAGCTCCACGCCCTGGAAGCCGAGGGACTTGAGGGTGGTGATGACCTCTTCCCAGGGGATGGGTTTGTCGGCGTAGGGACCGATGGAGTATGCCCAGGAACCGATGGAGATGTCCTTCATGCTGACACGCCTCCTGTAATGCGCTCGGAAAGTCTCACGGGGCACCGCATCATTCGCGATCCGTTCCGGTTTCTCCTCCTCCCCCGCCGGTGCAACCGCCGCAAGTTGTGCCGCCGTGCCCGCGCCGCGCGCTCGGGGTCCTGTGAATCACGGCTGGCAGCGTGGCAGGGCCATGGGCCCCTTGAGGCGAATGTCCTCTCCGTTCCGCCCGTGCCCGGGGAGTCCACGGCTCAGGCCCGCCCTGCGCTCGGGGCCGAGCCCCCTGCGCGGCGCGTGGGTGGTCCAGCATGAACGGAAGAAGGGATACTATGGCACGAAAACTAGTTATCACCGCGCTCCTGTTCACGGCGCCCGGGCTCTGCGCCGCGGCCGGAAGCCTGAATCTCGTCGAAGACGGCAAGCCCGGCTTCACTATCACTGATCCATGCTGTGATCTCGCAGCGCTCTGATTCCCGGACCAGCGGAGGACCGGATGAACACCCGCCTTGCAGCGATGACATTGGCAGGATGCCTCATGATCGCCCTATGTTGTGCCATAGCAGGCGCTACCGAGTACTACGTGGACGTCGAG
>JALGSS010000292.1 GCA_029821745.1 Candidatus Zipacnadia bacterium | reverse complement strand
ACGCGCTTCAACGCAGGGAGTGCGAGCTTGCGGAAGATCTCCACGGTCTGGAAGATCAATGTCCCCGAGCCGCCGACGCAGATGAAATCGGGTTTCGCGTCCATCGCCATGACCCGTTGGAAGCGAACCTCGGCCGCCTCAACCCGCTGCTGGGCCCACTCCTCATGCTTGTCCGGGTTGTCGTAGTAGCGGTACACTCCTTGCTCGTCGGCGATCGCGCAACTGTAGGTCACGAACGCCCCGACGAGGCCTTGGTCGCCCATCAACTCCTTGAGACGCTTGAAGCCGTCGGGGCCGATATCGATGGGCTTGACGCCCTCTACCGGCTCCCAGGTCTCAGGTTCGGGAGGGAGCCGGAGCATCGCAGGAGACACCCCGTGGACCGGTGGATCAGCGACGCGGTACACGTCCATCGTGTCGGCCCAGACGCGCTTTCCGTTCTCCTCGTAGGAGCGCTGGGTGACAATACGCTCGGGCGTCCGGTCGACGATGAACAGTTCCCACGGCGGGCCGCTCGCCGGAGGAATCTCCTCGGGGAACACGAGCGGCGAGTACCCGTCCATGAGGGAATCGAGGTCGAAGTACTTGGCCGCCTCGACGTACGCCTCCCAGATGGGCGGGTCATTGTACAGATACAGGTCCCAGAAGGGCTTACCCGTGAGCTTCGCGGGGATCATGTTCGAGATGTCCGGCATCACCGGCACGCAGTCGGTAATCTCTCGGGCCATCAGCTTCAGCAGACGTTCTCTCGGTGTCATCAGCAGCCCTTTCCGAGTTGAGACGCTCTGTGGTTGAGCTTACCAGTCCGCCGGCGACCCATCCTCATGCCACAGTCGCGGGTTCTCCCACGAGCCGTCGTAGAGCTTCCCGGCCAGCGCTTCCTCGTCCACCTCGATACCCAGGCCCGGACCTGTCGGCAGGTCGATATGGCCGTCTCGCAGCACGAAGGGCTGCTTGAGGTACCCGTCGCCCAGGTTCACCTGTTCCTGGCACAGGAAATTGGGGGTGCACGCGTCCACCTGCAGGCACGCCGCCAGGGCAATCGGCCCGAGGGGGCAGTGGGGCGCGATGGCCGCGTAGTACGTCTCGGCCAGCGCCGCGATCTTGCGTACCTCGAAGATGCCCCCCGCGTGTGACAGATCCGGCTGGAGAATCACCGCCGCGCCCTTCTCCAGCACCTCGCGAAATCCCCATCTGGTGAACAGGCGCTCGCCCGTCGCGATTGGGATGGTCGTGCTCCGGGCCACAGTCACCATCGTGTCCACGTTCTCCGGCAGACACGGCTCCTCGACGAACATGGGATAGTGGGGCTCCAGGGCCTTCACGAGGCGGACCGCCATCGCCGGGCTGACTCGGCCATGGAAATCGATGCCGATGTCCACCGACTTGCCCACGCCCTCGCGAAGTCCGGCCATGCGCTCCAGAGCATCCTCGACGAAAGCCTGGCTCTCGACGAACCGGACGGCGTCGAACAGGGCTGTCTTGACCGCCGTGAAGCCCTTTGCCGCGGCAGCTTGACCGGCGTCGCGGCAGGCGTTGAAGTCCTGGCCGCCCACGTGACCGTACACGCGGATCTTGTCGCGAACCGCGCCCCCGAGGAGCTGATAGACGGGCACCCCGAGGGCCTTCCCCGTGATGTCCCACATCGCCTGCTCGATCCCGCTCAGGGCGCTGGTGAGCACAGGCCCACCGTGGTAGAACGCCCCCCGGTAGATCGCCTGCCAGTGCTTCTCGATTTCGCGTGGATCCTTGCCGATCAGATACCTGCCCATCTCCTGCACCGCCGCGGCGACGGTGCGCGACCAGCCCTCAACGATCGGTTCGCCCCAGCCGACAATTCCGGCGTCGGTGTGCATCTTCAGGAACACCCAGCGTGGCTGCACAAAGAACGTCTCAAGCTGCGTTATCTTCATAGTCAGTGATCCCTCAGTAGCGTGAGCAATCCGCCGTCCACGGTGAGCGATTCGCCGTTGATGAAAGAGGCGTCGTCGGAGGCCAGGAAGCAGATGGCGGCCGCGACCTCGTCGGGCGAGCCGGTGCGCCCCATGACCTGGGCATCGTTTCGCCGCGGAGCCCACGTCGTCCTGTCTACAGCCACATTTCGCCGGTTGTGCAGTGATATGTCAATCGTGCCCGGGAGGACGCAGTTGAATCGGATGCCCCGAGTGCCGAACTCCACGGCGAGGCCACGGGTCAGCCCGCACAGGCCTGCCTTGGACGCTGCGTAAGCCGAGCCGCCCGGTACCGTGGATACCGCGTGGACGGACGAGATGTTGACGACGGAGCCTTGCCCGCGCTGGAGCATATCGGGGATGACCAGGCGGCTCATCAGGTACGCGCTCTTCAGGTTCGTGTCGATGGTCCGGTCCCACAACTCCTCGTCCAGCTCCGACAGCGGCTGCGTCCGGGTGATCCCCGCGTTGTTGACCAGCACATCCACGCGCCCGAAGGCGCTAAGCACCGCTTCGAGGATGCGCTCGCAGTCCGACGCGACAGACACATCAGCCTGGACGAACAGGCTCCGGTGTCCCAACTCATGCAACTCCTCGGCCGTGGCCTCGCCGCCTTCAGTGTTCCTATTCGCGACCACGCACACAGCGGCTCCCTCGTCGGCCATCCGCAAGGCCGTGGCCTTGCCGATGCCTGACGATGAGCCCGTGACGATCGCGATCCTGTCCTTGAGTCTGTCGCCCACTGTCAGTCTCTCCTTGCGCGGCGCGTCTGCGCCCAGTCCGGCGCGCGAATCTGGCTCACGCTAAACCAGTCCGCCCCGCAATGCAACCGCTTTTTGGCCTCGCGGCGCGTGGACGATCATCCCACTTCCCCCGGGGCCCTGTTGGGGCTACAATGGCGCCGTCCGTAGCCAGCCGTGCGTGCCGGATGCGTCCTGCCGGCCGGAAGGAGCCTGCCATGCCGGCGCCAACCATCACCGATGTCCGCGCAATCATGACGTCACCGGGGAGCGGAAGCCTCCAGAAGCGTTTGATTGTCGTCAAAGTCGAGACCTCAGAGCCGGGGCTGTATGGCGTCGGGTGCGCGACTTTCACCCAGCGTCACCGGCCCGTGGCCTCAGTCGTCGACGATTTCCTCCGCCCGCTTCTCGTCGGTCGCGATCCGCGGCGCATCGAGGACATCTGGCAAACGATCCACGTGAACGCCTACTGGCGGTCCGGCCCGGTCATGAACAACGCCCTCTCCGGCGTCGACATGGCCCTCTGGGACATCAAGGGCAAGCTGGCGGGGATGCCCGTCTACGAGCTCCTCGGCGGCAAATGCCGGGAAGCAGCGGCGGTCTATCGCCACGCGGACGGGTCCTGTCCCACTGAAGTCGAGGACAATGTCCGCAAGTACGTGGAGCAGGGCTACGGGCATGTGCGCGTTCAGATGGGTGGCTACGGCGGGCGCGCGACGCCGACACAGGCCCTGGAGAGTTCCCTCACCGGCGCTCACTTCGATCCCGCGGCGTACTTCCGGGGCGTCCTGACGGTCTTCGAGCATATCCGCAGCACGGTTGGGTTCGAGGTGGAGCTCCTCCATGACGTCCACGAGCGCCTCGTGCCCATCGAGGCGGTCCGTCTGGCGAAAGAAGTGGAGCCATTCCGCCTGTTCTTCCTCGAGGATCTGCTGCCGCCTGAGCACATCGAGTGGTTCGCCATGGCCCGCAAGCAGTGCACGACGCCTCTGGCGATGGGCGAGCTGTTCGTGAACGCCAACGAGTGGAAGCCCCTCGTGGAGGGCCGCCTGATCGACTTCATCCGCTGCCACATCAGCGACATCGGCGGACTGACCCCCGCGAAGAAGCTCGGGACCGTCTGCGAGCACTTCGGGATCCGCACCGCCTGGCACGGCCCCGGCGATGTGTCGCCGGTCGGTCATGTGGCGAACCTGCATCTGGACGTGAGCAGCCCCAATTTCGGCATCCAGGAGTTCGCCGGTTTCTCCGAAATCGAGCAGGAGATGTTCCCGGGCTGTCCCGAAGTGAGAAACGGCTATCTGTATCTGAATGACAAGCCCGGCCTCGGCATCGACATCGACGAGGACCTGGCCGCGAAGTACCCGTGCCCCGACGGCGTGCTGGATTGGACTCAGGCGCGCACGCCCGACGGCACCATCGTCTACCCATAACTGGAGAATGCCATGTCAGAGATGTTCCGGCCCCCTCAGGGACCTTGTTACGCAGACCTGGAGGGCAAAGTCGCCCTCGTGACCGGTGGCGGCGCGGGAATAGGGCGCGGGATCAGCCTGCGCCTGGCCGCTGAGAAGATGCGGGTGTTCCTGTGTGGGCGCACTGAGGAGACACTCCTGGAGAGCGCCGCGGCCATCGCGGACAGAGGCGGAAGCGCGGCGCCAATCGTGGCCGACCTGTCCCACGAGGGAGACATAGCTCGGCTGTTTGAGCGTGTCCAAGACGAGGCGGGGCGGCTCGACGTCCTGGTCCACAATGCAGCCCTGGTACGCGGCGGACCGTTGACCAAGACTGATGTCGACTACTGGCGCACCATGTTCGCGACGAACGTGGAGAGCGCATTCCATCTGGCGAAACGCGCCTCGGAAATGATGATCCCACAGGAGTCGGGAGCCATGGTGTTCGTGTCCACCGTCGGAGCGGTGCAGGCCCACCACGACATGCTGGCCTACGATTCGAGCAAGGGCGCGATCGACTCCATGGTGCGGTCCCTGGCGCTGGAGCTCGCCCAGTATGGAATTCGCGTCAACGGCATTGCTCCCGGCGCGACGATGAACCGGGCCTTCGATGACGAAATCCCCGCCGACAGGATGCGCCAGCCTTACGTGCCCTTGGGCCGACGGGGAACGCCTGCCGAGATGGCGTCCGCGGTGGCATTCCTCGCCGGCGGGCAGGCTTCTTACATTGCGGGTCAGATCCTGTGCGTGGACGGCGGTGCGACGGCGCAACTCTCGCCGCGAGGCGTGTTTATCTAACAGGCAGCAACGCAGGGGCCCAGCCCCTGCGCTCGAGGCCAAAGCAGCAGTCGTGGGCACACTGGATTCCGACGGTAGCCTGGGCACGGGATAGGGGTTGTGTTGAGGAAGTCACCCAGTTAGCTGCGGGGTGGTCACGTCGTACAGTGACCGGGGCCCCGCAGGTCCGCTCCCAGATGCTGGGCGCATCCGTGGGGCCCGGCCGATTGTGCGGCACCGGCACCCCACGGCTACTTGGCGCTTCCAAACACAACCTGCTGGTCCGCCTGTCATCTCAGCGCCGATGACAATGAAAGGGGTGGCCGTCCTGCTTCAACTGTTCACGCTATTCTGCGCGTGCCTGATCGCCTGCGCGATGCTCTCCGCTGACGACGAGCCCGGTGAGGAGACAGCCCCTGTGAACATCAGCGGAATCTGCCCGGCCCTCGCCGTGTTCAACCGGTCCCCCGAATGCGGAATCGGCGCGGTGGTCCCGTGGGCCGACAGGCTCTGGTTCGTAACTTACTCGCCTCACGAGCCGGAAGGCAGCATGGATAAGTTGTACGAGCTAACCCCTGACCTGATCCGCATCACCAGACCCGAGAGCATCGGTGGAACGCCGGCGAACCGGGCCATCCACACCGAGTCGAACCAGCTCATCATCGGCCCCTACTTCATCGACGCGAGCGGGCAGGTGCGCGTGGTGGACTATGGGGCGATGCCGGGGCGGCCGACCGCGGTCATGCGTCATCTCACAGACCCGGCGAACAAGGTCTACATCCTCGGGATGGAAGGCGAGTTCTACGAGGTCGACGTGCATACGCTGCAGGTCCGGTGTCTGTTCGAGAGACACCCGGTCGCCGGGTCCCACGCGAAGGGCGGCTACACGACCCAGGGGCGCGTTGTGATCGCGAACAATGGGGAATGGGGCTGGTACGACAGGTGGAGTCGCGACCACAGCTACGACGGCCCCACGGGCGCTCTCGCGGAATGGGACGGCGCTGAGTGGAATGTCGTCGAGCGCAACAGTCCCATCTGGGCGACGGGGTGGGACAAGCGCTCCGTGATCCTGAAGCTCCTGGACGGGGGACAGTGGCGGACCTTCCGGCTACCGAAAGCCGGCCACACGTACGACGGCGGGCACGGCTGGCATACGGAATGGCCGCGCATCCGGGAAGTCGGTGACGGCAAGATGTTGATGACCATGCATGGGATGTTCTACGATTTCCCGTACCTGAAGATGGTGGTCGACTTCTGCGACTGGGACGGCCGGCTCGTGTTCGCCTGCAATCACACCTCGCTGTTCGACAACCCTCTCGCCGGGCAGGCCCAGTCGAATCTGTGGCTTGGCACGCGTGATGATCTATCCGGATTCGGCGCGCCCGTCGGCTGGGGCGGCGTGTGGGTCAATGACGATGTCACGGCCGACACGCCCTCCGATCCGTACCTGTTTGCGGGGTTCGATAAGCGCATCCTGCACCTGAGCCACAAGAGCGATGCCGAGGTCACCTTCACCATCGAGATCGATGAGCAGGGAGACGGTTCCTGGATCGGCCTCCGGTCGATTGCCGTGCCTCCCCACGGCTACGTGTGGCACGTGTTCCCTTCATCTGTCTCCGGCGAGTGGGTCCGAATTCGCGCCGACAGCGATTGCCACGGGGCGACGGCCTTCTTCCACTACGGGCCTGATGCGAGCGATGGCCCGGCTGACCCTCGTTTTCAGGCGCTGGCCGACATCGGCGACGACGCGCCGCGCACCACTGGAGTCATCCGCCCGCGCGGTGCCGATCTGGGCACGCTGCACTTCCTCGCCCAACGGGTGGACGAGAGTGGGCAGGCCAAGCTCGTCGGGTACTACGAGGTCGGCCCGGACATGAAGCTGAACGCTGTTGATGACACACAGGCCGCTGAGTGGCCGGCCGACAAGGCGACGGTGGAGGAGCCCGACTTCGCCATTGATGCCGCGTCCGTCATCATCACGGGCGGCGATGGGTCGCGCTATCGCCTGCCGAAGACTGATGAGAGCTACGACGAGGCGTGGCCGGAAGGATGGCCTCGAGGAATCCGCGAGGTGATCACCGAACGGGCCTTGCTGAATTGCCACGGCACGTTCTACGAGCTGCCCCGGGTGTCGTCGGGCGGTCTGGCGTGTCTCAAGCCCGTCTGCACACACGGCAAGCGCATCGCCGACTTCTGCACGTGGCGCGGTCTCTTGGTGATGGCCGGGAATCTGGCGAGCGCCGAGGCTGATGGGCATTACTTCCCGTCCGACGACGGAAAGACCGGGCTGTGGTTCGGCTGCGTTGATGACCTGTGGAAGCTGGGCAAACCGGTGGGCACTGGCGGGCCGTGGAAAGACAGCGAGGTCAAGGCCGGTGACCCGTCCGATCCCTATCTCATGACCGGCTTCGACCGCAAGACCCTTGAGCTGCGCCATGACTTGGACGAAGCGGTCGAGTTCACGGTACAGGTCGATGTAACGGCAGATGGCTCCTGGGTCACGTACGGGCGCTTCGGCGTGGCCCCCGGGCACACTGTCACCCACGAGTTCGCGGACGGGTTCAGCGCCTGCTGGGTGCGCGTTCGGGCCGACCGGGACTGCACCGCAACTGCCTGGCTCACGTACGACTGACACGAGATTGCCGGAATTCGTCGCGCTCGCCGATCCGCATTCCCACCGACTGCCGTTACCATGCGTATGCCCGCGCTCGCACTGGTCCTGCTGCTGATTGCCGCACTGGCATCTCCGGACAATCTGCTCAAGAACCCGAGCTTCGAGGAGACCGCGGACGGGAAGCTGACCTCCTGGTCCGCATCCCATTCCTGGTATGAGAAGCCGAAGGGCAGTGGCCTGTCGGAAGCCGGCAGTGATGCGGCCGTGCTCCAGGGCGCCGGTCACCGCAGCCTGAAGCTCGTGGGCAAGGGCAACCGTGGCATCGTCCGCCAGAGCCTGCGTTACAACACAGCCTGGGGTCCGGAGATGCGGATGGCCGGATGGATCAAGCTGCAGGACACGGGCACGGCCTGCGGGCGCCTCGGGGTCGAGTTCATC
>JALGSS010000291.1 GCA_029821745.1 Candidatus Zipacnadia bacterium | reverse complement strand
TGGGGATAGCAGAGGACGAACTGGAGGCCTTGATAGCCGCATTCGGGGGCCTCCTCGAAGACAGCGGGAGCGGGCTGCTGCGGGATCTCGCAGGCGATCTCGCGGCGACTGGTAGCTCGCAGGCGGCCTTTGCGAAGCTCGTGCAGGAGGCCACTGGGGCGGACCTGGACGCGGTGACATCACGTGCAGGGCGCCCATTGTCTCGTATCGCCAGAGGGGTCGATTGGCGCGAGCAACTCCCGAAGCTCAAGGCCCATCTCACGACCACGCGCAAACGTGTCTGCGCGCAGCATCGAGAACGTCCCGCAGTGGTTCGGAGCTCGGATTTCTCGCTGCAGGTCGCGGTGGAATGGATGCGCACCGCATTCTGGTCTGCGCTTGAGCGCGACGTCATGGCTCCGCTCCCGGCTGAGACAATGGTGATGAGGCAGAAGGGCGAAGCCGAGCAGATGGCTCGGGACGCGGCAGAGCCCGAAGCATACCGCGCCTACATGGCTCAGCTGCTGGTACTGTCGGCCGCCGATGCAGCGTCCTGCCTGGACCGGGCGCCCGTCTTCCTGAGATGAGCAACCAAGACACCCCGCGGGGGGATCCCCATTGAGCAGCGACCGAAGCCCCATCAGCCTCAGACGCTCCCTGGCGTTCGCGATTGCGTCTGCCCTCTTCCCTTTTCTCCCCTGCATCGTGTCAGGGGATGGCGCAGCGGGCAGCCCGACCGACACGCACGACCCACAGCGGGTCGGCGCGGGAACCGTACAGGACATGGAGTGGCTGATGAGCGGCTGGGTGGCGGGACCCGATGGGTCCAAGTCAAGCTTCCAGATAGAGTGCAAAGCCGCGCGGGGCGGGCAGCTGCGGCTCGACGTGCGCCAAGTCCAAAGCAACGACGATCAGTGGCGGCTGTGGCCTGGCGCCGGCTCGGCGATTGTCCTGAGCGGCGGTCGGATCATGCTGAGGAACGGCTGCACGGGTGCAATCCATATCCGCTCAAGTGACCGCAGCCCGGAAGAGCCACTGGGCCCGCAAGCGCCAGACTGGCCCACGGAGTTCCCTCGCTTTCTGCCGTACTTGATGGCCCTGGCAAACGCTATGGGGGGAGACACTCGACCGCCCGATGGCGCGTCACCCTCGGCACAACCGGACTCTGGATCGTCCGCCGAGGGGAGGCCCTCCTCGAGACTTCTAGAGCCCCACAGCGTCACCGGGACACGGATCGTCGTCGATCCCCAACAGAACACCCCGCGCAAACGCCAGTTGCTGAGCCATGGGGACACCGTCGCTGAGACGGAATACCTTGACCGCTTCGAGTTGCCGGACGGTGGGTGGGGATTCTTGCGAACCGTGACGACGATCGATGGGGGCACTACACCTGTGGTAAGGCGGGTGGATGACCGGCAGGTGGTCTCGTCCGTACAGGTCCCGACGATCATCCTTGAGAGCCGGTACAGTTGGGATGCTGAGAGACGTGTTCTGCTGTTGGTCAGCCGTTCTGTCGAGACTGAACTGGGCGACGCCCTGGCGTGTATCGAGATGACTGATTACCGGGTCAACACGAAGTTGCCGGCACACTGGTTCTACATTCCAGCCGAATGAGCGATCCGCCGTGTGTGGCGGAAGCTCTTCCTCTCGCAGTGCGGCCGAACCCGGGGCGCATTAGAGCGCGGCACGGGACGCTCTGTGGTTCCCGCGGACCGACCCTCAAGAGGAGAGACGCGATGGTGGCCTTACTTCTGCTTGCGGCGCTGTTGCTCCCGAGGCCGGCGATGGCCGACGACCGGCCGACGTGGCGAGATGGCGATGCGTTCTTCACGGAGACGGAAGAGCGGTGGGACAGCGTGTACGACTCAAGCTCCGTCCAGCTGACAGAGCAAGACGCCAAGCAGGGGACGCGTGCGGTCAGGGCCACCAGCGTTGGCTCGAAGGATCTGGGTCTCGTGCGTCCACTCTCGCCAAGCATCGCCATCCGCGAAGGCGGTGTGGAGCGAGTTGTGCTGTTCCTGCGCGCATCACCAGCCGCCTCTGTTCATCTGCGCTTCGGCTCAGGGCCAACGATCTGGGAGCAGTACGTCGATTTCTCCGGCATCGTGCTCAGGAGCGACCGGTGGTGCTATTGCGAGTTCTTCCCCGCCGAACGGCGCCTGCGGGTGGACGGAGTACTGCATCCGCCTGAGAAAACCAGCGATCCCGGAGGCTGGGATGCGATCGAGCTAGGCTATGTCTGCGTACTGAGCCCGCGTGGGCACAGGTCAGGTGACTGGATCGCGATTGACGGGATGTCGCTCAGACCCCGAGAACCTCGGTGGGAGGCGCCTTGGCCCGGCACCCGCATTGAGAACCGTTCTGAGGGCGGCGACACGCTTGCCGTGCGGGCCTCCGCGCGAGGCGAACAGCGCGTCGGAGTGGTTCTGCAGAACGCGGATGGCCTGCTGGCCGGACCCGGCATCGTGGACATGCTAGTGCGGTTCTCACGGCCCTACTCCCCATCCCTCGTGGTAAGTGCCTCGAACCCGGCCGACGAGCCAGTGGCTCGCTTCCGTTTGCACGGTCTGCGACCGAAGCAGTTTGCCCTGCTTCGGCTGAATACGGGATCGTGGGAGGTCAGTGTGGACGGTGCGGCCTGTCCGGCCGGGAGCACAATCTCTCTCGATCCGACGACGGTTGGCAGTCTCACCCTCACGGCGTCCAGTGGACAGAGGGCGGGTGACTACGTCGAGGTCACTGACCTGCGCTTCCGCAGTCTCCAAGAGCGTGTCGCGCGGGGCGGGGCAGCGGATGGGGCCGCGCATGCTCCTGATGAAGGATCCAGCCTTGTCGCCCCAGCGGAGGGGAATGAGCCCCTAGAGGCCCGAATTGACGCCGATCCCATCGCCGGGGGGCCTGGGGATGACGAGGCCCTGGATGATGGCGATGACCTCACGTATGCTGCCCTGGCGGTCTCAAAGGGCAAGCCAGTTCTGTCCATGGCGTTCGCCAAAGAACGTGCTGTCGGCCACGTCGAGATCAGGCTGTGTGCGAGTCCTGGCTCGTTGAACCCCGTTGCGCTTCGATGGTCCTGCCGTTCAACCGCCGGGGAGTGGCGCCCTACGAAGACGAGTGCGGCGTGGACCCGCGAGGACCTCCACACGCGGGGTAGAAGCATCCCCGTGTCGTCTCAGGTGCTCCGAATCAGCTTCCACCCACCTGTCAAGACGCTCTGTGTGCGGGCCATACCTGAAGCATCGGGCCCTCCGGTAGTCGTTCGCGAGATCCGCGCATGGGAGCACCCGCACGCGGCGGTTTCAGGGCCAGCGTGGCCGGTCGATCCGCAGCGCCACACGGGGACGGGACCGCCTGCCCTGAGTGCAAATGCCCGACAGCCCGTTGAGAGCTCTGGACAGCAACCCAGCGAAACATGGGCAGCACGGCAACGCATGGTGGCGGCGGGCGAGAGATGGCTGGCGATGGATGTGAGGGACCTGCTGGCCATGGTTCCTCCCGCGGAGGCGAAGCGTTCGCGGTACATCCTCTCTGGTAACGTCGGAGTAGGTTGGGTGTGCCCAGTCTGTGGCCCACGCTCGTCAGGTAGCACGCTCCGGCAGTGCAGGTCTCCGGAGAGCGTGGCAGGCCGGTCGCACAACGAGGTTCTGGAGTGCCCGAAGTGCCGAATGCGCTTCCCGAACGAACAGTACCCAGACGCAGGAGAGCCCGGAGTGCCGTGGGAGCGGCAGGGCTGGTTGGATCAGCGTGGGCCCAGTGTCGACTTCGACGGCGATGGCGTCGCGGAGCCCAATCTCACGAACGGTCTCCACTACTACTTCCGGGCTCACTACACCCACATTGCGTGGCAAGGGGCGCTGAGGACGTGCCGCACGCTTGCAGAGGCCTACGATGCCGCGGATCCTGACGACCCACGGAAAAGAGAGTTGGGCAGACGCGGGGCGCTTCTCCTGGCTGCCGTGGCCAAGCAGTACCCTCGCGTGTCTCACCGAGACTACCACTCAGCCGGATGGGTCCATGGCCAGTGCGACGATTTCGTGGTTCGCCTCGACGACTTCGTGAATGAGCCATATCGCATCTCTTATCTGGCTCTCTCGTACGCTGTGCTGTGGGATGCGGTTGCGGCGCTGGATGCGTCCGATGTGAGCCTGCTTTGCCCGCATCCAGACTACGACGGAGACGGCCGTGTTGGCCCGGCTGACCTCCACTGGTCCATCGCCGACAATCTGCTGCGTCTGGGAGCGGACGCGACCCTGGCAACCATGCGCCATACAAACGCCGCAGTGCAGCACTGGCGTGCGCTCGCGTTCGTGGGGCGAACCCTCGCGGTTCCCGACTACCTCGACATCGCTGCACGGGACCTCGAGGCGGCACTCACCAACTGGTTCTACCCCGATGGCGCCTATTTCGAGGGCTCCCTCCGTTCCTACGGATGTGACGTTGTCCTCGCGTGTATGCAAACGGCCGCCATACTGCGGGGAGCCCAACAGGGCGACCGAGTAGTAGGGCACCCACGCTTGGCGCTGCTGCCGGAGCACCTCCTATCCTGCGTGGTCAACGATTCACTTGTACCCAGCTATGACGACGCGGGCGGCAGCGACATGCTGGTGCGGCGCCAAACTCGACCCTATGACGGTCGATTGCAGGCCATTCTCGACGTTGCGAAACGGTACTTGGGAATCAGTTGCCCGCCGAGCATCATTCAGGACGGTGGCACCAACCCGTCGGTAGGGATGGGATTCGAAGAGCGACTGATGGGCGCTCCGGTCACGGATGGGGGCGCCCGAGGCAGAGAGGCAGGCGCTTTGCGATGCGGCCTAATGGCGAGCGGGCACGCCTATGCTCGCCCCGGCGCCAGTCGCGGGCTCACCGCTCATCTGAACTGGTCATCCTCAATGAGACCCGGACACCACCACCGCGATAAACTCCAACTCTCGCTGTTCGTCGACCACTGGCGTCTGACCCCTGACATAGGCTACCCGCGCAACCTGTATCATCCGTCGACAGAGCAATGGGTCAGAAACGCCGCCAGTCACAATACAGTGACCGTGGACTGCCAGGACCAGGCGAATGTAGGCCCCGGCGACCCCGTGTACGCGGCCGACTTCCGGGGGTTCTCCGTTGCGCGGGCGCGCTACCGTCCACGGACCCTCTACCCGCAAGTGAGCCGCTACGAGCGCTGTGCCGCAGTCGTCGGTACTCCGGACGGCCCCGGGTATGTGGCAGACACTTTCTGGGTCAAGGGCGGCAATACGCACGACTACGGCATGCACGGCCCTTCCACACACGTCAGCGCCGAGGGCTTTGGGCCTGCTTCCCCGACTGCAAGAGGATACGCGTGGGTGGAAGATGTGTCGAGCCGCCTGCCGCTGGGTCACGGGGGGCCGGCCTACCCCGTGGTAATGTGGTCTCGGCCAGGGCAACCCGGGCCGGGGCTGGCGCTGCACGTCGCCCCGAGATCGTGGGACGAGATGTACCTGGGGACCGGGTATGCATACCCTCCGGCCAGGCAATGCCCGCTGACGTGGCTGTGGCTTCGACGGCAGTCACTGGGACGGTGCAGCAGGTTCCGGACGGTTCTCGAGCCGTTGACCGGCGATGGCGACGTCCGTCTGGAAGTCCAGCAGACACCCACCAGCGACGAATCGTGTGCGGCGACGCGGATTGCGGGCCATGACTTCACCGACTTGCTGTTGACGGTGGGCGAGACCGTGGGCCCTGTCACCTGCGAAGGATACAAGATGAATTGCGGCGCAACGGGGCTGGCCCGCGTGAGGCGGGGGGCCGATGGCCGAGTGGCGGAACTGGACCTGGTGGACTGCTCCCAGATGGTCGGCCCCAGTGTCCGTGTTGAACTGGCCAGCGCGCCGCGCGGGACCGTCACACGGGTGGACTACGTTCGCAGTCTCGTGTGGGTGTCGCCGGATGACGGGCAAGCCGTGTGGCCGCGTGCCGCGACCCTTCTCGTAGACACAGGCACCCGCACCTTGCCGTATGCTCTACAGGCCGTCTCCCGCTCCAGTGATGCGGTGTGCCTGACGATCGGGCCGCCGGGCGTACTTCTCAACTCTGTGGGCAGGCCAGCGAGTATCAGCGGAGGCGAGATGACTGTGGCCCCCGGGTTGCCCGCTCTCGAGAAGGCGGCCACT
>JALGSS010000290.1 GCA_029821745.1 Candidatus Zipacnadia bacterium | reverse complement strand
CTCCGGCCCATTGTTGACGGCGATCAGGTAAGTGACTCCGTCGAGGGTGCGGGTTGCCCAGTTCAGCCAGTCGGCGGCGGGAGCGGCTATCTCCGGTGACGGCTCGACAGAGAGGATCGCCGGGATCATATCGTCAACTTCGGCGGCAATGCGCTTCACATAGTCCCACTGCGTTGTGAAGGGCACCGCTTTGTCACGCTTGATGTCGAAGAAGGAGTAGTAGATGAGCCCCGTCGCTCCCTCGGCGATGCACTGCCAGGTCATGCTCCTCATTTCCTCGAGAGTAGGCGGTCGCAGGCCCTTCTTCTCCTCCTCGGTCTTCCTGTAGTTCCCCCAGTTGAACACCTGTGGGACCATCCACGCCGGTCGAGACCCCGCGAAGGCATCGATGGAGCGCTTTGTCCACTCCGCCGCGCGAGCCGCCGGGGAGTTGGGTATGGGATAGGGGTCGGTGCCGATGACATCGAAGGTCCTCGCGTACTGCTCCAGCAGCCCGACCTGGTACAGGACAACCCACGTCGGGTGGTTGGGGTCGAGCTCCTCCATCCACTCCTGGTGCGCCTCAAGCCGGTCCATGAACTCCAGCGATAGCTCATCATTCAGGTACCAGGCGAGCAGCGCGGGATGGTCTCGGTACTGTTCCGCACGCTCCTGAATGAAGGCGCGCTCGTCCTCGATGGTCTCGATGCCCTCGGGGCAGTAGGTGGAGCCGTGGTAGATGTCCTTCACCGAGAAGAAGACCTTGAGACCGTACTTGTCGGCGAGGTCCAGCTTCTTCATGTCCGGCGCTGATCCCGCTCCAGTACATGCCCAGGGGGAAGAACGGCTCGCCGTCGCGGATGAGCCGGTTGTGCTTGTCGATGTACGTAGTCCGGCTCTTGGCCTCCTCGTCCGTAAGCACCCTAATGCGCCACGAATCCGACGCAAGGTCTCTGCGCGCTCGGGGTATGCTCAGCGTGATGTGAAGCGCGTACCGGCCCGGCTCAAGACCCGCTGTCGGCAGGGCCATCGTGACGCTGTCGCTCTCGGGAACCTGCTCTAAGGAGGCCACCGTCGCGCCGCCGTCCATCGCAACCAGCTCTGCCTTCAGGCGCGTGTCCGCAGGCTCCAGCTTGTAGTCGTGCAGGTTGAGGGCGGCCTGGACCACGATCTCCTTGGTGTCGGGCGTCACCTGCCCCCGGTAGTTGGGCTGCATCAGGAGCGTGTTGAGGGCGGGCATCCTCCACCGGGTCACCTGGATATCGTCCCACCACGCCTTCCCGGTCATTCCCTTGCGCACATAGCACACCACGGTGCAGGAGACGGCGTTCTCATGCACGCGCCCTGACCGGGACTTGAGCTGCCTCCAGTCCGTGTCACCCTTGAAGCCTGCCGGGTAGTGTCCGCCGAGGTAGTTGCCCTCCGCGTCACTCCATTCCAGACAGATGGTGGCGCCGTTGTCCTCGCCCTTGATGCCCTCGGTCTTGATCCACCCGCTCACCTCGTAGCCCCATCCGGGCTCGAGATCGATCTTCTGGCTACACAGCACATAGTTGCCTGGATCATTATTGACGAACTGCAGCGCCTTGCTGCCGGAATGCGCGGGCGTGTCGACCACAGTGTATACGGCGGGCGTGCCTTCCCATCCCACAGGTCGCCCGTCGGCATCAAGGGTCTCGAAGCCGGGGTTCTGCACCAGGTTCGGGGCCTCCCACTCCTGTGCAAGGCAGCAGGTCGCGGCAAGTAGCGCGGCAATCAATAGGTATCGCATCGTCGTTCCTCTCCGGTCGTGATCAGTGCGCGTATCCTGACTGCGGTGGCGTGCGAACGCACCTGGCAGTCCGGGCCGTTTCCTCACGGCATCGTGATCAGCCCTTCTCCGTCGTTACGTCCGTCCCCTTCAGTTGGCCGCTCCGGCAGGTATAGGTCGGTGGGGCAGGCAATCGTGTCTGCCTGTCGTTAGTAGGCCGGACACTCTTGTCCGGCTGCCGTTGGTGGGCCCAGCAATCGTGCCTGCCCCTGTGTACCCTTCAAGTGCCCTTGCGACAGGTATTGCGACAGGTATAGGTCGGTGGGGCAGGCAATCGTGCCTGCCCCTGTGTACCCTTCAAGTGTTCTTGCGGCAGGTATAGGGCGTGCGTGCCGCGAATCAGTCAACAGTGCAAAGACTCCCTCGCAGCGTCGGCTTGACTGCAACTCTGGCGATGGGTGTGGTGTTACGTACACTGACTGTCTGAGTCGCGGCCCAGGCCCCGCAGGCCGGGACGTGACAGCTTGCCTGCAGCCGCTGCTGCGGGTACCAGGAGGAACGACGATGAAGACCTACGGCCTCATGGTTGTCGCCGCTGTTGTGTGCCTCGCGTTTGTGGCCTACGGACAGGCAGTGCCGGGCGCGGATCCCCCTGCAGCAGCGCCTGCCGCGCCTGCAGCCGGCGTGACTCCAGGCGGAACGGACGTGCCGGGCGCGGGCCCGGCCCCGGCCCTGCCGCCGAAGGTCATGCAGTACAAGAACGCTTTCATGAAGACGGGCATCCCCGACGAAGAAGCCACTCTACTGGCGGTCATTATGGCCGGAGACATTGACCCGATGAAGCTCATGATGCTCATGGGAATGAAGGGTGGCGGCGGGATGGACGGGGATGCCATGGGCATGCTCATGTTCTCCCAGGTTCTTGGGGGAGGCAAGGGCGGACAGGGCACCTGGTTCCGGGACGGCGAGTGGATGTACGTCTTGGACGATTCCGTGCTGTACAAGCTGAATTTCGAGACGATGCAGGTTGACGGGAAACTGCCCTACAAGGAGGACATAGAAGCCGAAGCCATGACCATGGGCATGCTGGTCAAGGCAATGATGAAAGGCGGCAAGGGTGGCCCAGGCCCGGCGGCCCACGCCAAGCGCTCGGCTCAACTCAAACAGCTTGGCTTGGCGATGCACATGCTGTTGGCCGACATGGATGGGCAACTGCCCGGTGAGGACTGGGTCGCCGCCATTGTGCCCTATATCGGCGACAAGTCAGTCCTCAAGTGCCCGGCCTGGCCCGAGGCCCCCGTCGGGTATGCGATGAACGACAAGCTGATCGACGCGAAGCTGCCGGCGATCAAGGAACCGGGCCGAATCGTGCTGTTCTTCGAGACGCAGGTGGGCGGCGAGAGTCCCGTGGGCAACGCGGCCGATGTGCCCATGGACCCGATCATGGGCCAGCGCACGGTTTGCGCGGTCTTCGTGGATGGCCATGTTGAGATGGTCGACGCCGCGGAACTGCAAAGGCGTCTGCAGATGAACCCCTTCGGCGAGTGACGGGGGAGGACTCAGGTTGTGTTGAACAGGGGCAATCATGGGCACGGGGTGTCGCGTCGTGTGCGACGGGGCCCCGTGCAAGGCCTCGCAGAGCAGCCGTGGGCCCCACGGCCATGCGTCGTTGGTTAATCAACACAACCCTCACGGGATCTGGTTAGTGGAGTACGAACGTGCCGCCGGCCGTTGTGCTTCGATGCCGGCGGCACCGGCTGATTCCTCATCGTCGTGTGTACTGATGCACCCGGGCGGCGCTGCCTCTTGATGAGTGAGCCGCTCGCGCCCCGGGCCTATTCCTCCACGTCTTCCTCTGGCTCTGCGTTGGACTGCGTGACTCTCATGAGCTTGCCGTCGCGCACCGCAAGGTAACGCACGACGCCGTCGCCGGTGAAGGTCGGCCCGCCGGTGATAACCTCGTCGTACTCGGGGCCTTCCTGTCCGTCGAGGACGACCAGACGCTTCTTCCCGCGTTTGGCCGCGAAGGCGATGTGCTTGCCGTCCTCGCTGAAGATTGGGTGGCCTTTGTGCAGGTAGTTGTAGACCGCGCTCTCCTCACCGTCCACGACAAGGACGTGCTCGTAGTTCTTCCACTCCCCCCGCGCGGCCTCATAGGCGATTCGCGTGCCGTCCGGACTCACGACCGGGTGTGTGCTGCAGATGTCTCCATGGAACGGGCCCTCCACACCGTCTGTCACGAGACACCATTGGTCGTCCTTCTTGGCCTTGTAGATGACGCGCTTGCCGTCCTGCAGGAACTTGAGCTTTGATACGCCGTCGTAGCGGGGTCCCTCCTCGCCGTCGATGACGTAGAAGTGCTCGCCACCCTCCCACTCGCCGATGCAGGCGTGGTAGGCGAATCGCGTGCCGTCAGGGCTGAAGATCGGCGAGTTCTTCGCGATGCTGTCGTGGGCGGGGCCCTCTTTGCCGTCGATGACGATGAACCACTTGTCGTCGCGCTTGGCCGTGTAGGCGACGCGTTTGCTGTCTGCCGTGAAAACCGGGTTGCCCTGCCCCGTCCGTTGGTAGGGCGGGCTCCTTTCTCCATCGATGACCATGTGGTGGGTACCGCCCTTCCACTCACCCTCGCACGCACGGTACCCGACACGGCTGGAGTCCGGGCTGAAGACTGGGTGGCCCTTTGCGAAGGAACCCCACCGGAAGTCCTCCTCCACGCCGTCCAGCACCAGCCGCCACAGATCCGCCGACTTGCCGAAATAGGCGACGCGCTTCCCATCGGGGCTGAAAACCGGCGTGTCCGAGCCCAGAGAGTCGTAGCCAGGCCCGACTTCGCCGTCCACGACCGCGAACTGCTTGCCGTCTCGGCGGGCCTTGTAGCCGATACGTGCGCCATCCGCGTTGTAGACGAAGGACCAAAGCATCTCGAAAGCAGGGCCTTCGACCCCATCCACCACCGCGAAGTGCTCCCCCGTTTTCCACTCTCCTCGAGACCCGTGGAAGGCGTAGCGGCTGCCGTCAGGGCTCACGGAGGGGGAGCCCTTGCCGAAGTCGTCGCACAGTGGCTTCTGATCCTCGCCGTCGATGACAAGCCGCCACTTGCCCTCGCTCTGCACCATGTACATGACGCGTTTGTTGTCCGCACTGAAGCGGACGCTCTGGGCGCGAATCGCCGGGAACGGCCCATACGCGATGCCGTCAATGACGTAGTAGTTGCCGTCTTCCTTCGTCGCGCCGAAGGCGAACCGGCTGCCATCGCGGCTGAAGGTCAACTCGCGCTTCAGGCCCTTGTACCGCGCAGTCTCCTTGCCGTCGTGGACAGCGAACAGCTTGTTCTGTTCCCTGTCCATGGTGACGTAGGCGTAGTGCAGGCCGTCATCGGTGTTGACGGAGTGCAGGCGAGGACTGTGTACCGGGCCAAGTTCCTCTTCGGTGACCGTCGCTTCTGCGAACAAAGCGCTTGCGGCAGCGAGAACGAAGGCTACGACGAGGAGATGCGATCGACCGGCGACCATGGACACCACTCCCACACTCAGCAGCGATTAACCATGCACGACCGGGCCACGATTATGCAACATCACTATATTCACCACGTTGCCGCTCGGGTCCTGCTGAGCGGGCGCCCTACCGGATGCTTGGGCTCGCCGCACCCAGAACTGCACGAGCCCGGCACATGGCCGGGCTCGTGCTTCCGACGCGTGATAGCTCCGCCGGTCACTGCAGCTTCGTGATCCAATCCACCATTTGCTTCCGGACCGCGTACAAGTCGGCGGTGTCCGGGTCAAGGGCCTCCAGCCACGCCCCGGCCTCGGCTGCCGGTGCGGCTCTGTCGGCCGGCGCCTTCTCGATGGCCTGCTCCAGAGTCGTGACGTAGCGCACGTCATCGACGGCCTCCCGGAAGCCGTCCCACTGCATGGTGCCCACAACGCCGTCCACCGTGGGGTAGGTGAAATTGTGGTCACGGTAGGCAGTACTGTCGAAGTCGTTCCATACATGGCCGAAGCCGTGTTGATACGCGTAGTCCATAGCCCCGTCGAAGCCCGCCTTCCAGAGCACGAGGCCGAAATTGCGTCGATACGTCTCAGGTTCCTCATTGCCCACCTGGGGATAGGCGTATGTGAAGGCGTGGGAGCCGACGCTCTGCCATTTCGCGCATTCCTCAGGATTGGGTCGCCCGGCGAGCACCGCCAGGTCCAGCAGATCGCCCATGGCCTCGAAGGTCTTCAGATAGCACGCCACAAAGGTCTTGCCACCGGCGTCCTGCACGGCCTTCCATGTTGTGCGCTGGGACTTCAGGCGATCTCCCCGCGCCTCGTCGATGCCGTAGAAGTAGACGTCTTCATACCCGTACTCCCCGCAGAATTCCACCCACTTCTCGATGTCTCGCTGGAGTGCTGCAAGCTTCTGGGGGTCGTCTGTGTTGCCGGTGTTGCGCCCGAGGTTGTAGAACTGCTCCGTGGGCATCCCGACTTCCTGACGGATTTCCATCACTCGGGGCAGAAGCGTGTCGCTCCAGCCCTGGTAGTTGGTCGGGTAAAGGACTCCGTGGGCCTTCATGTCCTCGATCTCGGCCCGGTACTGCTCCTCGGACCTGAGTTCGGAGGTGATGGTCGGAGTATCGTCGGCAGAGAGCTTGGCGCGGTAGTAGATCGAGTAGATGAGCCGGGAGGGCAGTAGCTCAAAGGGATGCACTGTCACCGTCAGGGGCAGCTCTCGCGTCCCGGCGGGAGTCGTCAGTCGCACCGTCCCCGCATACGCGCCTGCTTCCGCGTCGTCGGGAATATGCACCCTGAGCCAGAATTGCTTCAGCGTCTTCGCCGGGATATCGACGGGCTGCAGTTCGTCGGTGTCTATCGGCCGGACGTCGGCCAGTTGCTCACTTGTCTTCCCGCTGCACAGCAGGTACTCGGTGGTGCCGTCTTCATGGGTGCTGCGCAGATAGTTCTGCTCCTCCGCCAAGTCCACGCGCACGAGTTCGTCGTCCTTCAGGAGCAACTCCGGCACCAGCATCTTGTGGCTCTTGTCCGAGATCGAGCGCCCGGCCTGATACCAGGACTTGACCGCGAACACGTCGACCTCTGCCGATGGGATGGTCCCGGCCGGGCCCGCCAGGTCGCTCACGGAAACCAGCAGGTTCTCGACGTCTTCCAGCGCGTAGACGGCGGCCGAGATGGACTCATATTCCCCTCGGCTACCTGCGCAGGCCAG
>JALGSS010000289.1 GCA_029821745.1 Candidatus Zipacnadia bacterium | reverse complement strand
CGGCGCGACCGCATCGATGAGCAGTCGTGCCATGCGTCTGAGCTGGGCTTCCTCGTCGGGCGTGAAGCTGCCAGTTCGTGCTCTGGTCGTCATCTCATTCCACCTCACTCGCCAGTTCGTGTGTCGGTACGTGGTGCGTAGTCGCCCCGAACTGCGGCAGGCATTCTACGGCCTGTCGCTTGCGTTCCGAGCTGGTCTCCAGGTACTGGGCTGTGGTGTTCATATCCGCGTGGCCCAGCAGCTCCTGGACCGTCTTGATGTCGGCGCCATTGCTCACGAGTTGCGCCGCATAGCTGTGTCGGAAGCTATGCAGCGTCAACTCACTGTCCGCCAGTCCCGCCTTTCTGAGCAGTTTGTGGAGCAGCCGACGGATGGTCGTCTCGGCGATGCGGTTGCCCGCCTGGTTGATGAACAGGGGGCCACCGTGTGCGGTCCCATTGCGCGACGCGAGGTACTCCCCGAGGCACTGCCGCGTCTGCTCGGGCAAGGGTAAGACGCGCGTCTTACGGCGCTTGTCGTTGACGGTCACCTGGGACACGTCCGCGGACAGGTCGGCGACGTCGAGTGCCAGGATCTCCGCTCGATGCAGGCCCGTGGTCATGAGCAGCAGCATCAGGGCGCGCTCGCGTGCAATGCTCGCAGCCTCGAGGATGGCCCGGCATTGTTCGGGGGTCGCGGCTACGCGATGGAGCTGCTTCTTTGTCGGCAGCAGCACCGCCGCAGCCGGGTTGGCATCGATGAGCCCTGTCCGCTGCAAGTGGGCGAACAGGGAGCTGACCGTATACACGACACGCCGGATCGTCGCGGGGGCGTACTGGGCCAGGGAGTTCGCAAAGACCTGGACATGCTTGGTCTTGATCTCGCGGATATCTGTGGGGAAGCGATAGTCCCGCAGCGCCTGGACGAAGCGGCCCAGATCACGACGGTAGGCCTTCACCGTCAGCTCTGAGTACCCAGAGTCGTCGGCCAGGTGCGCGAGGAACTGCTCACGTGCAAGATCCATGTCAAACGGCGACAGCTTCTGTTCGTTCGGCAACTTCATCCACCCCAAGTCCACCACAGTCAGCGTTCATTGCTTCGGAGGCCCACAGTGTCCTCGCCGACAGACTCCAGGACGCCTGGCCGATCGACGAGCAAGTCATGTCGGTTGCTGCCTCCGTCTATATATTCAATTCACAGGCCACTTCTGTCCTCGGATTTTAGTCCAAACCGGCAAAAAGACTCCGCTGGGGGACGCGTCACGAGTGTAGGGCGCGTCTGTAACTGTGGATACCGGCTGCTCTCGCGGTCTGAGTGCTAGCGCTCAGAGGGCCTTGGGGGCAAGGCACACCGAGTGCACCCAGCGGCTCCGAACAGGGACCGTATGACCGGAACGTCGGCCGGGGGAAGGGGACCACTCCCGGGATGGAATCACCATGGCCAACCAGAGAGCGACAGTGAATACTCTACAGATATTATATGTATATGATATATTTTATGCGGAGGAAAGCTCTCAATTATGTCGAAGAGTCTCCTCTGCTGATCGACATGGGGGAGTGATCATGACCCAGGCTCTTCGCGTTCTCCACCTCCTACGGGATCTGCCGCGGATCCAAGGGTCCCCACAGAGCACCGCCACTGCATTGGCCGAAGCGTATGATACCAGCGAGCGAACCATATACCGCGACATCGATCTGCTCCAGGAAGCGGGATATCCTGTCGCCAACCAGGGGAACGGGTACTACCTGCTACCGACCGATCGTCCCGTTCCAGTCGAGCTGAATGCGGACGAGATCGCAGCCCTTTGCCAGGCGGTCTGTTGGGTCCACGAAGCACTGCCTACGGACGGGAGTAGGCCCTTCGCCGCAGTTCTTCACAAGCTCGCGTCGCTGTACGGGACGGAAGAAGCGGTGGTGTCGTCAGACGAGCTTGCGGGGACCGTAGCGATCCAGCCGCATCTGACCGACGGCCCCGTCGCCGCACGCAACATCGCCACTGCACTACGCGCTCGACGCCAAGGCAGAAAACTGCACGGCACCTACCAGTCCCCTGGCGATGACGCCCCGGTGGCGCGCGTTTTACACCCCTATTGCGTCGTCTACCGAGGCGACGCTCACTACCTCATCGCCTTCTGCGAATTGCGATCCGAGCAGCGGACCTTCAGACTTGACCGCTTCCACCACCTGGAGGTGCTTGAGGCTGATGCTACCATACCTGGCGATTATGACCTGGAGGAGCACTTCTCCGGTGCCTGGCAGGTGACTGCCGGTCGGCGCCACGTGGTCCAGATTCTGCTGCGAGGGCAGTCCGCGCGACGTTTGATGTCGCAACGGGTGCATCCATCCCAGAAGGTCCTGCGGAAGACAGCCCGGGAGCTTGAACTCGAGTTCCACGTGGCGATCACTGATGAGCTCCGTACGTGGATCCTCGGCCTGGGCCCCGATGTCGAAGTGCTGGCGCCGGCGTCCTTGCGTCGAGATGTCAGGGAAAAAGCGATACTCATCGCCGCGAACTACGCCACCGACTGACACCTCCTGACAGGGGGGGCTGCTATCCTGAACGCATGTTCCTCCTGTGAACATGGCGCTGCACCGTCATGCGGCGCGTGCATCGCGCAGGCTCGAACCGTGTACTCGAAGGGGGCAACTTAGCCGTGACAGATTTCCTCGCACACTCAAAGAACTCTGCCGGGCACAAGCAGTCACTCGCCGACCATCTTCAGGGCGTGGCCGATCTGGCCTCGGAGTTCGCGTCAGCGTTCGGGGCAGAGGAGGAGGCGAGACTTGCCGGTCTGCTGCATGACCTGGGCAAGTATGGCGACCTGTTTCAGTTGAGGCTCCAGGGCAAGGAACGGGGTATCGACCACTGGTCCGCGGGCGCATGGACTGCTCTGAGTACGTACAAGCTAAACGGCATCTGCGCGGCACTGGCGATCCAGGGACACCACATCGGCCTGCAGCAGAGCTCCAAGGATGCGCTGGCGGCGCTGGAGCCGACCCGATTGCGGCAAGCTCTCCCGCCGAACGTAAGACTGTCGGAGCCTGATCTTGGGACGCTCACGCAACGGCTTGCCGACGACGATCTGCGGTGCCCGGATGAAGCCACTGAGTCTCTGTACGCGGGCCTGGGTGCACCGAGCGCTGCCGCTATGTTGGATGTGCGGATGCTGTACTCGGCCTTGGTGGATGCCGACTTTCTGGACACTGAAGCCCACGTGGCAGGAGATGCGTCGGGACATAAGAGATACCGGCAACCGGGACCCGTCCTCAATGCCGAGCGCGACCTCTCCGTGCTCTTTGCATACCTCCAGGGATTGGCCGAGGACTCAAAGGCAGCGCCTCACATAATCCGATTACGGTCCGACCTACTGACAGCTTGCCTGGAGGCGGCGAATCTTCCCCAAGGTCTCTTCACGCTCACCGCTCCCACCGGTGCGGGCAAGACCCTCAGCATGTTGGCGTTTGCGCTCAAGCATGCAGTTGAGCATGGCTTGCGCCGCATCGTGATGGTCATCCCTTACCTGAATATCATTGACCAGACGGTGCAGGAGTACCGCAGAGTATTGGCGGCGATCATGGGGCCGGAGGCTCTGGATCGCTACGTGCTGGAGCACCACAGCCTCGCCGGGACGCGAGGAGGAGGACCCGAGAGTAACACAAAGGACGAGCAAGAGAACGTGCGCCGCCTCCTGGCACAGAACTGGGATGCGCCGATCATCGTTACCACGAGTGTGCAATTCCTGGAGTCTCTGTTTGCCAACCGCTCCAGTGCATGCCGTAAGTTGCATCGCCTGGCCAACAGCGTGGTTCTGTTCGACGAGGTGCAGACGTTGCCCACGCGGCTCGCCGTGCCCACCCTCGCCACGCTCTCGCGCCTCGCGGAACGCTACGATGCCAGCGTTGTGTTTTCGACCGCCACGCAGCCGGCATTCTCACACCTGGATGAGCCCGTGAGAAAGTACTGCGCGCAGGGCTGGCAACCGCGCGAGATCGTGCCCGCCGACCTGAGACTGTTTGAGCGGGCGAAGCGGACGAAGATCGCATGGCCGCAGGCAGATGACGCTTCCGTTTCGTGGGGCGATGTGACTGAGCAGTTGGCGGCGCAGCAGCAGGTGCTCTGCATCGTGAATATGAAGCGGCACGCCTGGACGCTGCTGAGTGAACTGCGAAAGCGAGAAGTCCCGGGCCTGTTGCATCTTTCCACCAACATGTGCCCAGCGCACCGGAAAACGGCGCTGGAGGAGGTACGTGTCCGCCTCGAAACAAAGATGCCCTGCTGCCTGATCTCGACCCAGTGCGTGGAGGCCGGCGTGGACGTGGACTTCCCCACGGTCTTCCGGGCCTGGGGGCCGCTGGACGCCATCGCCCAGGCTGCCGGGCGCTGCAATCGCAACGGGAATGCCAGAACCGGCACGGTTCACGTGTTCCGGCCTGAGGACGACGGGAAACAACTGTATCCCGATGGGGCCTACGGGCAAGCGGCAGGCGTTGCGGGAACGCTGCTGGCGCGGCGTGGGGAAGACCAAATGGATATCCAGGACACGCACCTGTTTGAGGAGTACTACCGCGAACTGTACGCGATCAGGGGCGTCGCCGAAGGAAGAGGCGATCTACTGGCGATGGTGGACACCCAGCACTTCGCTGAGGTCGCGAAGCTGTACCGCATCATCAAGCAAGACTCGATCAATGTCCTTGTGCCTTACGACCGCGAGGCCTTCGAGGCGCTGGCCGAGGAAGTGCGGCAGACGGGCCTGACGAGGGACTGGGTGCGGAAGGCGCGCGCGCACACTGTCGGCGTGTTTCGGCCACGTGGGGACTCGCCGCTGATGGATTGGCTGGAGCCAATTGCGGTGCATGGTGGACGCAAGATGGAGCCGGCCGACGATTGGTTCATATACTCGAAGGAAGGTGGCTACGATGACCTGACGGGGCTCGTACTCGACGGTCAGTCCAACTATGAGATCGCATGAACACGTTTTGAGAAAGGAGGGCCCATGAGACCCAGAGATCAGGTATTGGAAGTCTGGGGTGAACTGGCGTGTTTCACTCGTCCGGAACTCAAAGTTGAACGGTTTAGCTATCCCATCATCACGCCCTCGGCGGCCCGTGGCATCTTTGATGCCATCTACTGCAAGCCGAGTCGGGATGGTAAGACATCGGAGTTCCGCTGGCAGATCACGCGAGTGGAGGTGCTTGCCCCGCCCAGCTACATCGCCCTGCGGCGCAATGAGGTGAAAGAGTACGTTTCAGTGCAGAATGTCACCCAATGGCGCACCGGGAAGTCAGAGCCGGTCCCAATCCTCGCAGACGCAGACAAGGCGATCACGGGCGTCGACACCAAGGGGCGCACGCAGCGGCAGACGATGGCGCTGAAGAATGTGCACTACCGGCTGCACGGCGAGATCCGTCCCTGGCCTGGCTTCGAGGACCGCCTGCAAGGCTTCGAAGCGCAGTTCCGCCGTCGGGCCGCGCATGGCAAGTGCATCTACCAGCCGTACTTCGGGTGCCGGGAGTTCCCTGCCTACTTCGAGCTGGTCGAACCCGATGCCCCCGAGGCGGATCGGTTCCCTTGGGACAATGATATCGGCTGGATGCTCTATGACGTGTTCGATCTATCGAGGCCGGGCACATGCGACTCCGAGCCCTGTGTGAGCGTTTTCGAGGCGACCGTCAGGGGTGGCGTCCTGGAGGTCCCGGACTACGCCGGCGACGCCGTCCACAAGGGCCAAGGAGGGAAGCGCTGATGCTGAGGCTGCTGGCGGAGTATGCACACAAACACGAGCTTGTCACTGAGCCCGGCTTTGCCCCCAAGTCGGCCCGCTGGGCCATAGTCTGCGCCGCCGACGGGCACTTTCTGGAGTTGGTGGAGATCGGCGACGTAGAGGCCAAGAAGAATCCCGGTCGAGAGTTCGCCAAGGCCCCCGACTTCAGCTTCACTGATATGAAAGCGCGGGGCATTACCAAGAGCCACTTCCTGATAGACACAACGGAAGTGGTCGCGCTTCTCGGCAAGAATGCCGGCGAGGCGAAGACGGTGGCAAAGCACAAGTACTTCATCAAGCTCCAGACGCCGGCTCCGCCATGCCGGAGCTGGCGCTCGCTGCTGAGTGCCTCGCAGATGAGAGCACGCTCGAAGCGATACGAGAACGCTGTGAGGCGCAGAAGGCGAAGCCGAATGAGAAGATCACGCTGCGCATTGGACAGGCCTTTCCGGTGGAATCGGACGCGTGGCACGACTGGTGGCGCAGGTTCCGGGCAACTCTGGACTTGGGCAAATCGGCCAAGGCGAAAATGCGCTCCTTCATGACGGGGGAATTGGTCGAGCCGGCCGCGACGCATCTTAAGATCAAAGGACTGGCGAGCGTCGGCGGCTCATCAATGGGCGCACCTCTTGTCGGCTTCGACAAGGACGCATTCGAGTCCTACGGACTGGGGCAATCTGCCAATTGCGCAGTGTCGGAGGCGGAGGCTGCGACCTATCGCGCCGCCCTCAACGACCTTATCGCGAAGCACTCCGAGAGGCTGGCCGGCGCCATGGTGGTCCACTGGTTCAAAGAGCACCTGGCCCCCGAAGATGACCCCTTGCCGTGGCTGATCGAGCCGCAGGAGGAGCTAATCGCCCAGCAACACGCACGGG
>JALGSS010001163.1 GCA_029821745.1 Candidatus Zipacnadia bacterium | reverse complement strand
TCTCTGCCCGGCCAGGCCGGGCTGCACATCACCGACAGGCATGGGGCCCTCTGACCCGGAGACACGGAATGAAGGTAGCGAAATTCGGCGGTTCTTCCCTCGCATCGGCATCACAGATCAACAAGGTCTGCGACATTATCCTCGCCGACCCCGACCGCAAGATCGTTGTCGTATCGGCGCCAGGGAAATCCGCAGAGAACCCTGCTAAGGTAACCGACCTGCTCATCAAGTGTGCGGAGGCCCGGCTCCAATCTGGCGACGCCTGCGCCGCCGTCGAACAAGTCGTGGACCGTTTCGACGCGATCATTGCCGACCTCGACCTGGACCGAGCTCTCACCGACGCGATCCGCCAGGACTTGCTGTCCCGCCTTGACCACGATGCGGCCTCTCCGGACCGCTTCACGGACACGATGAAGGCCGCCGGTGAGGACAACTGCGCGAAGCTGATGGCGCAGGCTCTATGCAAGCGCGGTGCCGACGCCCACTACGTGAGCCCGGGCGAGGCCGGACTGCTCCTCAGCGACGAGCCGGGCAATGCCCAGGTACTTCCGCAATCCTACGACAATCTCGCGCATTTGCGTGAACACCCGGGCATCGTCGTCTTCCCGGGTTTCTTCGGAGCCACCCTCGATGGCGATGTGGCGACATTCCCCCGCGGGGGGTCCGACACCACGGGCTCGATTCTCGCCGCGGCAGTTGGCGCAGACCTGTACGAGAACTTCACGGACGTAGATTCGGTGTGCGCCGCCGCCCCCGGCATGGTGCCGAACGCCTACCCCATCAATGAGCTCACCTACCGCGAGATGCGCGAACTCTCGTACGCCGGCTTCAGCGTTTTCCAGGAGGAAGCCCTGATCCCGGTCATCAGCGCCGGTATCCCCATCTGCATCAAGAACACCGACAAGCCGGAAGCGCCTGGTACGCGCATCGCCCCGACTCGTGACAGCACCCCCGGGCGTGTGATGGGAATCGCCTGCAAGGATGGCTTCTGCACTCTCTTCGTCAGCAAGTACCTCATGAACCGCGAGGTCGGCTTCGTCCGCCGTCTCATGTGGATCCTCGAACAGGAGGGCATTGCCTTCGAGCACATGCCCTCCGGCATCGACGACGTTTCGGTCACCGACGAGGTCCGTGTCGAGCCAAATCTGGCTCTTATCATGGTCGTCGGTGAGGGCATGCGACGCACCCCCGGCATCGCGTGCCGCATCGCAGGGGCCCTCGCCCGCAGCAATGTCAACATCGAGATTCTCAACCAGGGCGCGTCTGAGATCGGCCTGATGATCGGGATCGACGCCGCGGATCTCGAAAGAGCCGTTCAGGGCCTGCACGCTGAGTTCTTCGAGGGAGACGACTGACGCAACTGCGCTCACGGGTCCGCGTGTTCCGGGTTCCTGGCTCTTAGGCCGCCTGGCAGGTCCACTGCCCCCGACCGGCGAAGGGATTTCGGTCAGTGCTGCGTTCCCACCATCACGTGTCACAGGCCCGAGGTCCCAGTACGCCATGACCTTACCCCACATGCTCGCGCTTCTCTTCGTCCTTCTTGTCGCGGTTCCAGCCGTCGCCACCGAGTTCTTTATCGCCCCCGACGGGTCCGACGAAAACCCCGGCACCAGGCAGGCGCCCTGGCAGACCATAGCCAAGGCGAACAGCACGCTGCAGCCCGGCGATGTCGCAGTCTTCCTGGATGGGGAGTACGAGGGCGTCATCAACCCCGCGCGCTCCGGCGAACAGGATTCCCCGATCACATTCCGCTCCGCGAGCCACCTGGGGGCCGTGATCAAGGGCGGTGAGAACCCCTCGGGACGGCCGCTATGTGTCTACCTCAAGACCCGTGACCACGTCGTCATCGACGGTTTCTACTTCCTCCCCACAACCGGGGGATGGATGCGACTTGAGGCGACCAATCACTGCGTCGTCCGCAACTGCCACATGGAGAATGCGACGCACCACGGAAGCCCCGTCGAGTGCAGGAATTCCCACTACAACCGCTACGAGAACCTGCAGTGTTGGCGGTCCAACAACATCGGCCAGTGGGGCCACGTGGGCGGCGACATGTGGAACAATTTCGGTTGCAGCCATTGCGTCATCCACATCAGCCGAGCGGGCCACCGACCCTTCGGTCAGTGGTTCGATTCCCCCTACAATGTGGTGCGCCGCTGCATCTTCGACTGTCGCTGGGGACGCAACTTCGAGTTCTTTTCCACACCCCGCCTACTCGTCGAGGAATGCGTCATCACCAACGGCTTTGATGGCTCCGGGTCCGCCGATGGCCGCGCGAAGCTCTTCATCATCGACTCGATCTTCCGCCGTAACGTCATCTACCGCAACGCATACGGCCCCATGGTCATCAACGCCTACAAGTACCACGAGTTGCCCACCTTCGGGATGATGCGCTCGCGGCTGTACCACAACACGTGGTACCGAAACCATGAGTACGGCTACGAGATGGTGGACCTTGGCCGTGAGCCCAATCCGCACATGGTCACCGGCAACCTGTTCAAGAACAACATTTTCGCCTGTAACGACCCAGGCGGCGATGGCCTCGCGCTGTTCATCACCTCCAACATTGCTGATGACAACCGGTTCGAGCGCAATATCCTCTACGGCAACAAGCCGGGAAGCAAGACCGTCCGCTACGATTGGGCATGGCCCAGTTACACAGCATGGG
>JALGSS010000288.1 GCA_029821745.1 Candidatus Zipacnadia bacterium | reverse complement strand
TTCTCTATGGAACCCGCCCCCTTCGCACAACTCGGGACGCGCCTGGCAGCCGCCGGGGCGAAAGTCGTGGGCGGCTGCTGCGGCACCGGCCCTGCACACATTGCCGCGCTCGTCGCTGCGTTGCGGTGACCCGATCAGGTCCCGAACACATCAGCAAAGGACGTCACGATCCACTAACCATGACCACACGATACGGGTCCGCAGTCTCACTTGTCATGATCTCCGTGTACGTGTTCGCAGCACTGCCGGGTTGCGTGCACGCCCCGCAGGGCTCTGAAGCGGGCGCTGAGGCCCTGGTGCCCCCGCCGGTCAAGAACTCGCCGGCACGCACGCAGTACCCGATCACGATGACTGATGGGTTCGGGAATGATGTGACTCTCGAGGCGGCTCCCGAGCGCATCGTCTCGCTGAATCCCGCCATCACGGAAGTTCTGTTCGCGCTCGGGCTCGGCGAGCGCGTCGTGGGCGTGACGCGCTTCTGCGACTACCCCCCTGAGGCCCGCGAGAAGGAGGAGATCGGCGGCATCATAGACGCCAGCGAGGAGAAGATCATTTCCCTCGAGCCGGACCTCGTCCTGGGCACTCTGGGCAACCCACTCCCGATGCTGGAGACGCTCCAGAAGGACGGAATGACGGTCTTCGCCGACGACCGAAAGACATATGTGGGCGCGGTCGAGATGGTGGAGGTCCTCGGGAAGCTGTGCGACGCGAACGACGCGGCGGCCGAGGTCGCCGGCAAGATGCGCGAGGCCGCCGATGAAGTCGCGAAGAAGGTCGCAAGCCTGCCGGAGGATGGCGCGCCGTCAGCATTGCTGATCGTCTGGCTGGACCCGCTTCATGTAGCCGGCCCGGGAACGTACCTGGATGATATGCTCACATTGTGCGGAGCCCGCAACGCCGCGGCGGAGACACAGAACCCCTGGAAGCGATACTCTCCGGAGATGGCGGTCGCGGCCAACCCGGATGTACTGATCTGGATGGCCGACCACTCGCCAGGCGCCGAGGATCGGGAAGAGAAGCTCAATCAGCTCCGCGCGGATGAGCGATGGCGCACCATTTCCGCCGTTCAGAACGATCGCGTCGCCTTCGTCGACGCAGACGTCTTGTCCCGCACCAGTCCCAGACTCGCCGATGGTCTCAAGCAGATGGCCGCTGCCGTGCACCCCGACGTGTTCCCCAGTCAGGAGGCCGTCTCAACACTGCCCGATGCGTCCACCCGATAGCGAACCATTCTTCACCTGCGAATCCCTCTGCGTCTGCTACGACAGCGTGGAGATCCTCCACGGCGTCAGCCTGTCGATCCAACCGGGCGAACTCGTGGGGATCATCGGCCCGAATGGATCGGGCAAGAGCACGCTGCTGCGCGCGCTGAGCGGGACGCTGCGCCCCAGCGGCGGGAAGGCGCTCCTTCACGGTCAGCCCGTGGGAAGAATGCGGGCTCGGGAGCGTGCCCATCTCATCGGCGTCGTTCAGCAGAAAGCCGGCGCAATGTTCGCTTTCACCGTGTGGGACATTGTGGCCATGGGCCGCCATGCGCATCTTGCCGCACTCCAGGGCCTACGACCGGAGGACCGAGCAGCCGTCGATTGGGCCCTCGAGCGCACGGATTGTACGCGTTTCGCCGATCGCCCGGTTACCGAGCTCAGCGGCGGCGAATTGCAGCGCGTCATCATCGCCCGCGCCCTCGCTCAGGAGCCCCAAGCGCTCCTGCTGGATGAGCCCACGAACCACCTCGATATTAACCACCAGCTCGAGATCGCGCGGCTCCTGCAGACCCTCAACCAAGAGCGTGCGATGACAATTGTGTGGGTCTCCCACGACGTCAATCTCGCCGCCGAATTCTGCGAGCGGGTGATCATGCTGGCGGACGGGAAGCTGGTGGCCGATGGCGACGCGGGGCAGGTCATCACCGGCCCGCGCCTATCGGCGCTATATGGCGTCAACGTTCCAGTTCTGACGAACCCCCTGACCGGCAAGCCACAGGTGGTCATGGTGGCCGAGGAGGCGCGCTCATGAGCGACGCAACGCTCCGCTCCCGACGCCTCTACTACGTGATCACCCTCGCGGTTCTCGTCGGCGCGCTGGCGGTCGTTGCCATTCTCGGCATCATGATCGGGCCATCCGTGCAGCCACTTGCGGGGGTGCTTCGCGCCCTTAAGGACGGCATTGGCGCCTCCGTCCTCGGCCATGAATTCAGTCGCGATGCCATCCACACCATCGTCCTGGACATCCGCGTTCCACGGGTGATTCTCGGGTGTCTCGTCGGGGCGTCGCTGGCTCTGGCGGGGGCTGTGATGCAGGCGCTGTTCCAGAATCCGATGGCGGATCCCTACATCGTCGGGGTATCCGGCGGCGCGGCGCTAGGGGCGGTCTCGGCAATCATGCTGGGCATACAGCTCTCGGTCCTCGGCTTCACGGCCGTGCCCGTGCTGGCCTTCGCGGGCGCGCTGGCTGTCACGGTACTCGTCTACGTGCTCGCCCAACGTGCCGGGAAGATACACACGGCCACTCTTCTGCTCACGGGCATTGCGGTCGGGTCCATGGTCGGGGCGGTCACGTCGTTCTTGATGCTCAGCCGCGACGACTTGCAGTCCGAGGTCATCTTCTGGATGCTCGGCAGCCTGTCCTGGTGCAACTGGGAACACGTTTATGCACTGCTGCCCGCATTGATCCTGGGCTTTGGGGTTGCGGTCGTAATGGCGAGGCCGCTCAATGTCCTGCTCCTGGGGGATGAGGCGGCGACGAACGTCGGTCTCGACGTCCACCGGACGAAGCGCTGGTTGCTCGCCCTGTCCTCCCTGCTCGCGGCGGGAGCGGTTGCGGTGAGCGGCATTATCGGGTTCGTCGGGCTGATAGTGCCTCACATCTGTCGGCTGATCGTGGGGCCGGACCACCGGATACTACTCCCGATCTCGGCCCTCGGCGGGGCGATCCTCCTGGTCTTGGCGGACATCGCCGCGCGGATGGTCATTGCCCCCACGGAGCTGCCCATCGGCGTTGTCACCAGCATTCTCGGCTGTCCCTTCTTCCTCTACCTCCTCCATCGTCAGGGCACGAAGGGGCTCTGAGAACCCCTTAGTAGTCCCAGTGCTCGGCCGGCGGCACGGGGTTCTCTCCGCAGGCGGCTTTCCCCGCGGCGACCCCGAGCTCAATGATTGTCCGCTGCAGACGCACGGCGCTGGCCGCGAGGTGTGAGAAAGACGCGCCCCGGCACGCGATCAGCAGGTTGTCGAACTCCTTCGTCTGCAGGCATCGGAACGGGATCCCGTAGGGCCCGTTCAGCGGGTCCAGGCAGTAGCTCTTCTGGCCGTGGGTGTCCATCGCGTGGCTGGCGACGGCAATGATGTCCTCATGCTCTTGGCCCTTCATTCCCACCTGGAAATCGTGCTCCGTCATGACATAGCGGCCGACGATCCGTGGGCCCTCTCGCAGCCCGAGACGCGGCGCAATCCACGTGATGTTGTAGTCATCCAGGCCGTAACGCTTCTGCGTGCCGTCCCAGCAGAGCCACACACGCCGCGACAGGATTTCGTACGCTTTGTCCAGTCCCATCCCGTGGGCGTCGTCGCCGGACATCATGAAGCAGTTGTTGACCGAGAACTCGCCGCCCGGCAGTTCGGCGATGTCGGCCGCGCTCGAGATGACCCCGCCGCGGTATGTCTCACAGTCATCAGGACGCTCCAGGCCGGGACGCTTCGCCACCCGGTACATCAGCGTGACGCCGTTGAGACGCCCCGTGGCCACTTCCGGTGCGCCGGGCTCGCCGTACAGGTCCTTCGGGTCTTCCCCACATCGCGTCTCGACGCCGGCGGCGAGAGCGACGTCAACGTCCCCGCTGCAATCGATGACCTGCTTCGCGCGGATCCTGTACACGACATCGCCCGACTGGGCGATGACCTCGGTCACGCGTCGCGGCTCGGCAACTTCGACCCCGGTGAACACAGCCCGGTCAAGTACCTGGCAGTTCCCCGTCTCCGCCAGCATCTCCCTGATCAGTTCATCATACCCCTCAGGGCTGAACCCGATGACGGTGCCGTTGGCGTATTCGTGCGTCCAGCGCGGCATGCGCATCATCGTGTACATGTAGACGGCGGCGGGATCGACGGCCTTCACGGCCATTTCCGCGCCTGGCATCTTCCGGGCGCTGCCGATGACACACCGGCCGGTGGCTTGCGCGCGCCGGAATATCTCCTTGCACAACGGCGAGCAGCAGACGGCCGGCTGCCAGACGCAGACGCCGGAGGTGGTCGTCGTGCCTCCCAGCCACTCATCGCGCTCCACCAGCACGACCTTGCTGCCGCCCCTTGCGGCCGTAATCGCCGCCCCAATGCCTCCCGAACCTGCTCCGACAACGCAGACGTCGGCTGCAATCGTCCGTTCCGTCACTGGCTCTCAGCTCCCGTATCCCATTTCCGGTCGCCCCGTAAGGGCCGGCGCGGCGCGTGCCCTAATAGGTGCTTGCCCGTTGCGGGCCTGTATGCGACAATGACACCACGCTTGTTTCCCCGCGCCACGGGTGCTGTCCTGCCCTCGCGACAACCTGGACGAGCGCCCGGCAGACCACGCTCTGGAGGGTCCCGATGCGAAACCCGATCAACATTGGCGCGCTGGCGTCTGGAGGCGGAACGAACCTCCAGGCAATCATCGACAATTGCGAGGCCGGGGTCATTGACGGCCGAGTGGCGGTGGTGATCAGCGACAGGGAAGGCTCGGGCAGTTTGGAGCGCGCGCGCAAACACGGCATCCCCGCCGTCCACGCGCACGTCCCGAAGACGGGCACGCCCGAGTGGGTGCAGGCCAACAGGCAGATCACGCGCGTCCTGAGGGATCACGAGGTGGACCTCGTCTGCATGGCCGGCTACATGCGCAAGATATCGCCTGATCTCCTCGCCGCGTTCCCCGGAGCCATCATGAACATCCACCCCGCACTGCTGCCCAGCTTCCCCGGCACGCACGGGCAGGCGGATGCGCATGCTTATGGGGTCAAGGTGGCCGGGCTGACCGTGCACTTCGCCGATGCCGAGTTCGATCAGGGCCCGATCATCATCCAGGCGGCAGTCCCGGTACTCGACACAGATGAGGAAGACACCCTCGTGGCCCGGATACTCGGGCTTGAGCACCAGGCCTACTCCCAGGCGATCCAGTGGTTCGCCCAGGGCCGGCTGCAGATCAGCGGACGCCGGGTAATTGTAGACGGGGTGCCCACAGCCACCGATGCCACCCTCGTCTGGCCGCCCGTCGAATTGGGGTAGCCTCCCCTACCACCTCGCGAATGGACGATCCCCGCCGAGGGTGCTCAGCGGGGATCGATTGCTTCCGGGGCTTAGGCTTCAGGCGTGTTGAGGAACTCACCTGGATAGCTGCGGGGTGGTCATGTCGTACAGTGACCGGGGCCCCGCAGGGCCTCTGAGACGCACTGCACGGGGCCCCGTCGCATCCCGCAGAGCGGGACGACACCCCGTGCCCATGATTGCCCTTCTTCCCCACACCCCCTCTGCAGGGCCTAGATTTCCACCAGCACCTTCAGCACATCCGCTCCGCCTCGCTCGGCGACGGAGAACGCGACCTCATACTCGTCGATTGGGTAGCAGTGACTCACCAGCGGCCCGACGTTGATCTTCCCGCGCTGAATCAAGTCGATCGTCTCGGGCCAGACATTGGGGCTTCCCCGCACGCCGATGATCGACAGCTCGACCCCGATGACCGATGCCAGCGAGTACCCAAATGGCTCGGCGGATGCGTCCCCAACAACAGCCACGCGTCCCCGCGGCGCGGCCAGGGAGATTGCGTCATTGAGCGCGGCGTGGGTACCCGCGGCTTCGATGGTCACGTCGAAGAGGTCGCCATCGGTGACTTCAAGCGCTGTTTCGGCGAGATCCTCGCCCGGCCTGACCGCCCGGTCCGCGCCAAGACGTTCCGCCAGCTCCAGCTTCTCCCGGCTGTGCGAGGTGAGCATGACGGTGCGCGCTCCGAAGGCCCGGGCGGCCTGGGCGCACAACTGGCCGATGCTTCCGCCACCACAAACCGCGACCCTGTCCGACGGACTGACCCCCACGCGCTTGCAGGCATAGACGCCGACGGATGCCGGTTCAACCAGCGCGCCCTCGGCAGCGGGCAAGTCCCCCAGCGAGTGGACGAAGGCCGCTGGGTGCACGTGGAACTCCCGCAT
>JALGSS010000287.1 GCA_029821745.1 Candidatus Zipacnadia bacterium | reverse complement strand
TTCACCGTCACGAAGGGGATTAGCCGCCCCGGGAACTCCGCCGCCGCCTCATACGCGTGGCGGTTCCCGAGTCTGTACTCCGGGCCAATGCAGATGTGCGGGCTGATGATCGTGACGTCGACGCCGCAGGCGTCCATGGTCTTGACTATCGACGCCGGGCTTCCCTGGTCCGCGATGTGGAAGTTCAGCCACGGCCCCATGTGGGCGTGGGCGTCGATGATCAGCTCGTCTGTTAGTACCGTTCCGCTCCGGCATGCTTCTCTGAAGGCCATCATTGATCACTCGCTTGAGTGTTGTTTGCGCGTCGGTGCGTGTCTCGGCTGTTGAGCGCGGCCATGCCGCTCGGCATCGTTTCGTAGAGCCCGGACTACGCCTCGTCAAATCCCAGGAGACGCTTGAGGGTGCCTCCGGCGATGGCGGCTTTCGCCTCGTCCGAGATGTCCGCGTAGAGGATGGCTGAGATCGCCCCGCCGACCTCCAACTCCGGCAGGTTCGTCCCGAACACGAGACGCTGGGGACCGAACCGCCCGCAAACGCTCTCAATGCCGCGGTACGTCTGATAGGTGGTGGTCTCCAGGTACAGGTTGTCGTGGGTCTCCCACAACGGGTACAGGAAACGGTCCACCCGGTAGTACGTGTTGAGCACGATCAGCGGCAGGTTCGAGTGGGCACCGAGAATCTGCGAAATCTCGTCCCAGTTCGTCTGGTTGATGTCGATGATCACCGGGACCCGCTGCGCTGTCAGGGCTTCGAAAGTGCTGCCCATGCTCCAGTCGGCCAGACTGAAGCTGTGGTCCTTCGGATAGAAGCGCACCGCTCCGCAGCGAGCGCGAACCTGGGCCGCGAGCGCGTCTGCGTCCGGCATTTCACCTGTGCCCACGGGCAAGCCCACCAAGCAGGGGAACAGCCGGTCTTCGCCCTCCATCTCGGCCAGGAGCGCGTGGTTTCCGTCGAAGGGCGACCATTCCGCCCCCAGAGTATGGTAGATCAGCGCCCGGTCGATACCGGTGCTGTCCATTTCCGCCAGCAGCTCGGCTTTCGTCGTGATCTGCCCGGCCCGAAACACCGTCGGGCGTCCGATGCGGGCGTTGCAGTCGAAGAACTCGATGTCAGCGTTCACCTTACGGCCTCCTAAGGGACCCCATGAGTTACCCCACGGGCACACGTTTGGCATACCGCGTATGCTTCTCTCTCAGCGCCGGCTTTTCCTTCCGGCCGAGTGCAAAGGTCACCTACTCCCCGGCCCCGCAGACCCAGCAACGTCACCTAACCCCCCGGCCCCCTTCCTGCGAGGAATGGGGAGCACGGCGCACTGGTTCCACTCCGTGGTAACCAGTGCCACATGGCGATAGCAGGTTCGCGAAGTCACATGAAAGGGTGCCACTGGTCCCGCCCAGCGGGACCAGTGCGTCGTCAAGAAAGGCAACGAACGTCACCTGACCCCCTGGCCCCCTTCCCTGCGAGGGAATGGGGAGCACGGCACGGGTTCATGAGTGTCGGTTCCGGCAACCCAGCGGCCTGCCCCACCCGCAAGGTGGGTCGTTTGCGGAGGGAAAGGCGAACGTCAACACCCCCGCAGGCTGAAGACCTGCGGCTACAACGGAAAGGGCAACGGCACGGGTTTATGAGTGTCGGTTCCGGCAGGCCGGCGGCCTGCGCCGTCGGCGGGGGGGCGAATGGGCGTGCCTTCAGGTACTGATATTGCGGGCTGTCACCGGGCCGTTTCTTCTTCTGCTAATGCACTTGGTGTATACTTGACATACATTGCACTCATCCGCACCGGAGACACAGTCATGCACGAAGATACGGACGCGCAGGTTGCTGAAGTCACGCTCAGTTCCGAGAGAATCTACGAGGGCCGCGTGGTCAACCTGCGGGTCGATGGCGTGCGCTTGCCCGACGGGAACACGTCGCGGCGGGAGGTTGTGGAGCACCACGGGGCGGTGGCAATCGTCCCTCTGTTGCCGGATCGCCGAGTTATTCTCGTGAAGCAGTGGCGCTACCCGATCGGCAGGCTCCTCACTGAGATCCCAGCGGGTACGCTTGAGGATGGCGAGGAGCCCATCGACTGCGCGATGCGGGAACTGGCCGAAGAGACAGGCTACAGTTCCGGGTCCATGACCCACCTGGTGTCCTTCTACTCGACGCCGGGCTTCTGCGATGAGCAATTGCATGTGTTCCTTGCCACGGATCTTGTGCCGGCTGACGCCACGGCCGACGCGGACGAGTTCATCGAGCTTGCGACGGTCGAGTGGGATGAGGCAGTCGCGATGTGCTTGGACGGCCGGATCGCCGACGCGAAGTCCATCGCCGGGATCCTCGCCGCGGACCGAAACCTAGACTAGCGCGCTCGGAAGCCGGCCTGGAGCCGGGCTCCTGAGGCACCCTCCCGTTGGGGGCGCGGATACCCGGGCGCATTAGAGCGTGTGGGGGCGGTTGTGATGCTACGTTTTGAGAGCGAGTTCCTGCAGGACCTGTCGCGGAGCTTGAGCGCCGAGTGGCTGGAGACGAACGGCCTTGGCGGCTATGCGATGGGCACGGTCGCGGGGGCGAACACCCGGCGCTACCATGGATTGCTGTGCGCCGCGGTCCGGCCTCCGGTGGACCGGCGCATGTTCCTCAACAGGGTCGAAGACCGGATTGTGTTCGACGGGCAGGAGTGCCACCTGTCGTGCAATCTGTACGGCGATGTCGTGCATCCGCGCGGCCATGAGTACCTGTCCGGGTTCCGCCTGGACCCGTGGCCCGTCTGGACCTACGAGACCCCGTGCGCCACGGTCGAGAAATCCCTGATCATGCCCCACGGGCGCAATGCGGTCATCCTTCGTTACACGTGTCTGGAGTCGCCGTCCCCGGTGCATCTGCGAGTGAGGCCGCTGCTGTCCTGGCGCGACCACCATCACCTGGGCCGGGCATCCGTCGATTTCGCCCTGGACACAATGCGCATCCCCGGAGGCGTGCGACTGCTGGCGGCCGACGGGCCGAGTCTCGTGTTTCAGGTCGGCGAAGGCGCCCTGTGGTCGTCCACCGAGTGGTACTACGGCTTCACATATCCCGAAGAGCGGGCGCGGGGTCTGGACTACATCGAGGACCTGTATAGCCCGGGCGAAGCCGAGTGGACGCTGTGCGCCGGGCAAAGCCTCGACCTCTCCGCGTGGGTGAATGGTCCGCCGGATATTGTCCCCGCCGAGGCCATCGAGGCCGAGCGGGCGCGCCGGGCCGCAATCGCCGATGCCGCAGGGGATACCGACGACGTCGCGCGCACTCTGTTCCTCGCAGCCGACCAATTCGTCGTCGAGCGCTCGATCGAGGGACGCACGGCCCGCAGCGTGATCGCCGGATACCCGTGGTTCACCGACTGGGGGCGCGACACGATGATCGCCCTGCCGGGACTGCTGCTCACCACGGGCCGTCACGCCGACGCGCGCAGTGTCTTGGTCGCCTACGCCGAGTCCATGCACCACGGGCTCATCCCGAACATGTTCCCCGACCAGAGCAATGAGGCGGCCTACAACACCGTTGATGCGACCCTGTGGTTTTTCAGTAGTGCTCGTGCCTACTACGACGCGACAGGCGACTTGGACCTGTTTCGCGACCTGCTGCTTGGCCGGTTCAAGGAGTCTCTGGCCGCGCATATCGAGGGAACCGATTTCCGCATCAAGATGGACGAAGATGGCCTGATCGAGGCGGGGGACGAGACCACTCAGCTCACGTGGATGGACGCGAAAATCAGCGACTGGGTCGTGACCCCGCGCCACGGGAAGCCGGTGGAGATCAACGCGCTGTGGTATAGCGCCCTGCGCATCACGGAGTTCTTTGCCCGCAAGCTCGACGAGGACCCCAGGCCGTACGCGACCCTGGCTCGCCGGGTGAAGGACAGCTTCGTCGCCACCTTCTGGAGCGAGGAACTCGGCTACCTGTACGACTGCGTGCGGGGCACCCACAGGGATGCCTCCCTGCGGCCTAACCAGGTCATCGCCCTGGCGCTGCCGTACTCGGCCCTGAGTCTGAGCCAGGAGCGCTCGATCCTGCGCGCCGTCACCGAGAACCTGCTGACGCCCTGCGGCCTGCGCACTCTCGCGCAGTCGGACAGCGCGTACCGGGGCCGGTACGAGGGTGACCAGTGGTCTCGCGACGGCGCCTACCACCAGGGCACCGTCTGGCCATGGCCGCTGGGGGCCTATCTGACCGCGTATCTGATCCACGCCGGGCGTTCGGATGAGGCGAGGAAGTGGGTGCGTGAGCTGATCGATCCGCTGATCCGACACCTGGGGCAAGCCGGCCTGGGCTCCGTGTCAGAGATATTCGACGGGGACGCGCCGCACTATGCGCGAGGCTGCCCGGCGCAGGCCTGGAGCGTCGCCGAACTGCTCAGGGTCTGGGTGCAGTTCGGCCTGGGTGAGGTCGCGCTGGACGAACCGGAGTAGGGTGGGGCGGCGGGCGCATCGGTCCTGCGGGGCCCGATCATTGAGGTTGTGTTGAGAAACCAATGGCGCATGGCCGTGGGGTGTCACAGCGCGTCGTGACCGACGCGCTACATGGGCCCCACGGGGCCTGTGAGACGCCTTGCACGGGGCCCCGTCCCGCTCTGCGGGACACCCCGTGCCCATGATTGTCTTTGTTCAGGGCCGGGTGCCACTGGCAGCCCTGCTGCCAGTGTGTCGTTGTCGTGAGCTCCCGAAGCCATACGCTTCTGCGGGGCCCGCTTCCGTCACAGACCGTCAAACAGGGGGCAGTACCATGGGCGTATATCTGCCGGTCGCCGCAGTGGGTAACGGGCGCGTTCTGAGCACCCTCGGCGGCTCCGGCGAGATCATGACGTTTTTCTACCCGAACATCGACTTCGCGCAGAACGTTCGCCAGTTCCTGCCCGCACTGTACGTTGGTGATCCCGGCCAGGGCCGTTTTCTGTGGACCTTCGACGACAGCTTCGAGCGCGAGCAGGCTTACCTGCCTCGCGCCCGGGTCTTGCAGACGGCGCTGCACCTGCCGTCCGAGGAACTGCGCCTGACCTTCACCGACTTCTGCCCGCCCGATACCACGGCTCTCGTTCGCCGGGTGCGCCTGGAGGTCACCGGCGACAAGCCCTTCCGGGGTACCTTCCTCAACTACTGCGAGCTGCGGCTGAATGAGGTCACCGGCAAGCAGTCCGTCACGTACGTGGAGCCCCAGGGCATCATGGTCCAGTACTTCCGCGATATCGCTATTGCGATCGGCGGAGCGCGGCCTGCGATCTGGCGGTGCGGCAAGTCCATTGATGAGGGCCCTCGCAGCGCGAAGAGCGACCTGTATGACGGTCACCTGAATGGCCAGCCCGAGGACATCGGCCAGGTCGACTTCGCCCTCGGGTGGCATATCACGTGCCCGGCGCGTGAAAGTCGGGAATTCGACATTATCGTCGCCGCCGGGCCGGGTCGCCGGGAGGCATCAGAGCACGCGGCAAAGCTCGCTGCTCGGGGCGCCTGGGAACTGGAACGGGAGACCCTCGAAGCCGACCGTGGCTGGCTCTCCAACTGCAAGCAGCCCGACGTGGACCAGCGCTGGATGGAGCCCTACCACCGGGCGCTGCTGTCCTTGCGGATGCTCCAGGATTCCGAGACGAGCGCCGTCATCGCCGCGCCCGAGTTTGATCCCGCGTATGAGCTATGCGGCGGCTACGGCTACTGCTGGCCCCGGGACGCGACCGAGGCGATGGAGGCCCTGACGCTGGCCGGTGACCCGCATGGAATGCAGCGGCTCTGCGAGTGGTATGTCCAGACGCAGTTGCCCTCAGGCCAGTGGGGGCAGAGATACTGGTCCAACGCGAAGCTGGCCTCGTCATGGGCGCTGCGGCCGGACTTCCTCCAAGTGGACCAGACGGCGGCGGCGTTGATCGCCCTGTGCGAGGATACCCTTCTTCGCCCCGCCGAGGGTGGGATCAAGACCCTCGAGGACCGCTGGCCGAGGATCCGCAAGGGCGCCGAGGCCCTCGCGGGGATGGTGGACGAGTCCGGCTGGCACTCCTTCGCCTGCGACCTGTGGGAGACGTTCTGCGGCACCTTCGTCTACACGAACGCCGCGATCTACGCCGCCTTGAGAGAGGCGTCGGAAGTGGCTGTCGCCTGCGGCCGGCAGGGCCTCGCCGATGAGTGGCAGGCCGTGTGTGAGCGGATGAAACAGGCCACGATCGCCCTGCACAA
>JALGSS010000286.1 GCA_029821745.1 Candidatus Zipacnadia bacterium | reverse complement strand
CGCAGGTCCATCTTGCTGAAGATCCGACCCCGGTACCATGGCTTCACGACACGTGCCTGCAACAACGGTGCCACGGTGAAGCGTTGGGCCGGCGCGGCGAACAGGACGCTGCCTGACTGGTCCAGGCAACGCACGGAGGCCTGCCAACTCCCGCGCTCATCAATGTCGAAGGGCAGGGAGACCGTCGCGGAGGCCCCGGGCTGAAGCTGCGTCTGGGTTGTATGCGAGACGACCTCTCCGACCGGGGAAGCGAGGTCCGCGGCGATCGAGACCGTTGCTGGTTGTGGTAGGCGGCTGTCAACGCGGACGCTGAGGGAAGCAGGCCCCGGCGTCGATTGATCTACGCCCAGGACTTCGAGCACGACCTTCGGCTGGGCGGCTTCGCGCAGGCCGACGAGGTCGCCGAACTTCGCCGGGGTATGGAAGCTCGTCCCGGTGGCGGCCCAGGCGGTGTTCTCGGCGTGAGCGGGAACGTGCCGCTCGCGGCAGATGTTGATGCCCCAGATGTCCCCGGCCGCTCCAGTCTCGAGGGCCCCAAAGGGGATCGCGGCCTCGACGCTCCAGAAATCCGGGCCCTTGTAGGCTCTTGCGGTCCAGCCGGACTCGAACTCCGCTCCCTCGGTCGCACCCTCTCCCACCGAACCGTCGTAATCGGCGCCGCGCCCGCTGATCGCGAAGTGGTAGTAGGTTTCGTGATCGTTGTCGGGATCGATGAAGATCTCGACGACTTCGTCCGCGAAGACGCCGCCCGCATCGTGGCCCTCGGAGTTGAAACGCCCCTGGGCCATGAGTGGCTCTTCGCAGCGCGCCGCGATCAGCAGGCGCAGGCCGTCATGGCAGACCCAGGCCTCAGTCTTTGCTTCGGGGTCGGCGCCGTTCTTGATCCTGACGAAGCCGGTGATGTGCCCGGCCTGGGCCCATTCACCGTCGGCGAGTTGACCGTCGATCGTCGGTGCAGCATCGACCTTCGGCACGTCCAGTTTCGGAGAGTGGTCCCGCCCGGGGGCCGATGTGCGGCTGACCGGCACCACTTGGAGGTCGGCGAACCACGCGTCGGCGCCCTTCAGGCGGTTCATGAGCAGCACACGCGCGGATTCCAGCTTGCCTGGCGCACGCACGACGCGGGCGAAGTGCTGCCACTGCTGCAGGCGCGTCTGGGAGCCGCCGATGCTGTGGTACTGGTCAGTGCCGCCCGCCCGGCGGGGGATCATCATCGCTCGGATGTCGTCCCCGGCGGCCGTGCGCTTCAGGTCGCATTGGAATACGTACCGGCCGCCCGGGACCAGCTCGATCGGCTGCATGAGATCGACCCACTCGCCGTTGCTCGTCAGCTTGGCGCAGAAGCCTTCGCCATCGCGGGGCACGATCTCGATGGCGCCGGGCGCGCTCTTGTGAGCTCGGAACCAGGGCGTTGAGCCGTCGGCGAAGCCACCGTTGGCAACCAGGTTCTGGCCCTGGCACGGGATCGTCGCCGCACACGCCAATACCAGCCACCAGCATCTCGTCATCCGTTTGCGCTCCGTTCGCTTTCGTCTGTTGCCGCGCAGGTCATTTCGCTGAAGGCCGCTCCTTGGCCTGCCTCGATTCGGGCCGGCAGAGATGGTCGTTATGGGAGGATGTGCGCACGCCCAGCACGAACATCCAAGGCAAATCTGCCGCACGAGAGGAATACCGATGCGCCCATCAATCGTCGTTGTGCTCTGCCTGTTGGCGTTGTGTGCCCCTGTTCTCGCGCTTGAGACGGAGGTGTTGTTCGACGGCACGAACTGTGACGAGTGGGATGAGGCCCGGGACGCGGCTCGCCTGGCCCGGGAGTACTCCCTGAGTGAACTCAAGCCCGTGACCGACCTGGCTGCGCTGAGCTGGCGCTTCGCATCCAAGGAAGTCTCCTTCAATGACATCTTCCTGCGCCGCGAGACCGTTCGGCAGTTTGAGCGGATCCGCGTGCGCGTGAAGAACGAGGGTCCTGCGGTCACACTGGCCGCGAAGGTGCGCGACTTCGGCGGCGGCGAGTGGTCGGCGGACCAGCACCCTCTCGCGGCCAACGGGGACTGGCAATGGGTCGAGTTCCCCCTCGAGAACTGGAAGGTCGCGTCGTGGTCGAAGGACGATGATGGCACGCTGGACTTTCCGCTGGAATACTTCACGCTGATTGCCTTCGGCGTGAAGCCGGGGGTGGAGTACAGCCTGAAGATCGCTCAGGTGGAGGCCCAGCGGGCGGATCCTCCGGTCGCGACTTTGCACAATCTGCAGTTCCCGAAGAGTCTTGAGGCGGGGGAGAGCTACCGATTCAGCCTCAGTTTCTCGCTCGACAAGGCCTGCATCTCCGATGACGCGGCCCTGGTGCTGCGAAGAGGGAGGCTGGACATGGCTCGCGCGCCCCTCGACCTGAAGCTGAGTCAGGCCGAGCCGGGGCGGCGCTACGAACTGCGTGATATCTCGCTCTCCGTGCCCGTGTATGCTTTTGGCGGGGAGTGTTCAGTCGTCTTGAGGCTCTCGAACGCACACATTCACCTCAACGGTGAGAACGTCGACCAGGAGGTACAGGCCGTGACTATCAATGCCAGACAGCCGGGCAAGACTGTGGCCGATGTGAGGTCCCACAACGGCGCGCCTACGCTCTTCATCAACGATGAACCCCACAGCGGCATGGCTTACGCTGCGTACCGCCCCGGCGTTGAAGTCTTCTCCGACTTCACCGCGGCGGGTGTGGATCTGTATACCTTCAGCGCGACCCCGACGGAAGCGGGATACGGTTTGAGCCAAACCACCTGGACCGGCCCCGGGGAGTACGACTACTCCCAGCTTGACGAGCGGGTGATGATGGTCCTCGAAGCAAACCCCGACGCCTACATCTTCCCCAGGCTCTACGTTCATGCGCCGAAGTGGTGGAGCGAGCAGCATCCGGACGACATCGTGCTCTACGATCCGGGCGACGGCAACTACGTGCCCTTCGTCCATTCGGGGAACAAGCCCGCCCCGAGCTGGGCATCGGAAGCCTGGCGGCAGGACACCATCGAGGGTCTGCGGCGGCTGATTGCGCATGTTGAGGGGTCGCCTTACGCGGATCGCATCATCGGCTACCACATCGCCTCGGGCACGACTGAAGAGTGGATGATGTGGGGTGCGAACGAGAACCAATGGGTCGACTATTCTCCTGTGAACATCGCGCGTTTCAGGCAGTGGTTGGCGCGCAAGTACGGGACGGTGCAGGCCCTGAAGGCAGCGTGGAAGGACGACGAGGTCAGCTTCGATACGGCCACGATCAAGCCGAAGCGTGAGCGCGAAGCGACGGCCTTTGCATCTCTGCGCGACCCCGACAAGGAGCAGGCCGTCATTGACTTCTACCTGTACAACTCCGATCTCGTCGCCGAGACGATCTGCACCTTTGCGAAGGCCGTGAAGGACATCACCAGCCGCGAGAAGACGGTCGGCGTGTTCTACGGCTACCTGCTCCAACTGTGCGGCGAGCAGCGGCAGCAGAACGCGGGGCATCTGGCTCTGGAACGGGTGCTGGCGTCTCCTGACATCGACTTCCTCTGCAGCCCCACGAGTTACGCGTTCCGCCAACTCGGGGGCGAGGGCACGAGCCACTTTATGTCGCTGCTGGCGAGCGTGCGTCTCCACGGCAAGCTGTGGTTTGACGAGAATGACATCCGTACATCCCTCGCGCCGGGCGAGATCGGCGCCTGGGGCAAGCCCGCGAACATCGATCAGGACATCATCCAGCAGGACAAGGAACTGGCGAACGTGCTCGTGAATGGGGCCGCGCAATGGTGGTTCGACGTGGGGTCGAACCGGTACAACGAAGCGAAGCTGATGGGGCGAATCGGGGAGCTGACGGTGAACGCGGGACAGGTGATCGAGCTTGACCGCACCCCGACTGACGAGGTGGCGATGGTGGTGGATGAGAAGAGCCTGTGCTACTTGCGCGTTGGCGACCCGCTGGGGAGGCTTTTGCTGGTGGGTCAACTGCCCGCATTGCACCGCATCGGCGCGCCTGTGGGTCACTACCTGATCAGTGACGTACCGCAGATCGCGGACCGCAAAGTCTTCCTGATCATGACCAGTTTCGCGCCGACGGAGGCCGACCGCCAGGCCATTGATGCGTTGAAGCGGGACGGGCATGTGCTCGTGTTCTGCTACGTGCCCGGACTGTACAGGGACGGGCAGATTGACGAGGCAGCGATGCGCGAGTTCACCGGGATCGACCTGAGGATTTCCCGTGAGGCCACGGCCCTGCGGGTGACCTTGCAGACGGGCCACGCGATCACGGAAGACCTCGCCGGCCGGCAGTATGGCGTGGACCATCAGACATGGCCCGTGTGCTACGCACAGGACGCGCTGGCCACGGTTCTGGGCACGCTGCCGGACGGGAAGCCGGGGCTGGTCGTGAAGGAGTTCGAGGACTGGACGAGCATCCACACAGCGGCGCCGATGCTCTCGACGGAGGTCGTGAGAAGCATCGCCCAGTACGCCGGTGTCCACAGCTATATTGACACGCCGGACGTGGTCTGGGCCGCGCGAAGCATGGTTGCGGTGAGCGTCAAGGAGCCGGGGCGGCGCACAGTGAGGCTGCCCGGGGCCGCCACGGTGCGAGACCTGTACTCGGGCGACATTGTCGCGGAGGATGTGGACGAGTTCGAGGCCGACTTCTCCGACCGGGCCACGCGCGTGTTCGTGTGGGAGTGAGTGGCGGAGCTCGCATTGGCGGCAGAAAACGCAGCGGCGCAAAAGAGGTCGTGTTGAGAAAGGCGAACTATCCGTGGGGTGCCGATGTCGTACAATCGGCGGGGCCCCACGGACTCGCTCAACGTGGCAGAACAGACCTGCGGGGCCCCGGTCATAGAGATCGGGAACAGGTCTCGCTACCCCGCGGCTAACGTAGTGACCTCCCCAATACAACCACGACACCGGCCCCGCGTCTGACGCGGGGCCGGTGTCGTATCGCATAGGGAAGGGTACGCGTCACTCTTCGTACAGCTCTATGCCGCTGATAATCGGCATCAAGCCGGTTTTCCCCTTGACCGTCTTGGCGGCGAGCTCCACTGTCAGCGTCTCGGCCGCGGCGATCCCCGAGACTTCCTTCATCAGTGCCTTCTTCGGGCCACCGGCATCCTGCGCCACGTCTACGCCCTCAAGGACCACGTTGCCCTGCAGCTTCACGTCGAAGGTGCGCTCACCGGGGCCAACGTCCTCCAGTTCGGCGAAGTGCAAGCGAACCCTGTACGTCTTCTCCTCGGCCGACCCGAGAGTAACGACGGCCTTGTCCAGGCCCGCGATGCCGGACGCATAAACCCAGGGCTTGTCCGTCTTCGCGATCGCGAGTTCATCGGAGTTGCGGCGGTACGGCTTGCCGGACTCCCCGATCTCCAGCTTGACGGGGACCTTAATGCCGGCTCTTCGCGGGAAACCGAGCCACAGCTTGCCGTCTGCGTCGCGCTTGTCGCCGGTTGCGCCGAAGTTGAGGGCCATCTGCCGAATCCGAGTACCCTTCGGCATGTTCCGGGTGTAGAAGATGGACCATTCCTCATTCCGCTGCGTCGGGGTGAGGGCGACCGTTGTCTGGAAGTTGTAGGAGCATGTGCAGGAGGCGTCAGAGGGTGGCATGAGGAGCAGGCCGTTGGCGATGATCGCGTTGACATAGCACCCGGCGCGAACGCCGCCGAAGTTGTGGGTGCCGCTATCATCGGCAAGGTCGCACATGCCCAGCATACTGGAGCGGAACATGAGCATGTTCGTACCCGCGGACATAGCTCCGCAGCCGTAGGACCTGGCGAATACCCACGGGGTTTCCTCGCCCGTGAGTGGATGAATCCGGGTCTTGCGCTTGCCCGTGGACAGATCATACGCGTAGGGCTCGCCGTAGAGCGTGTTGCCGACGATGACGGGGAAATGCCGCATCCCCGCGCCGCTCCACGACAGCATCCTCGCATCGGCGGCTCGGTAGGCGGTCGTGCGGCCCCCACCTGTTGCCACGAGTACGCCGGGGCCCAGCCGCAGTTCCGTGCGGCCATTGAGCCCGCGATCCGTCTCCCACAGGAGCTTGCCCGTGCGCGCATCAAGCGCAATGAGCCGAGATGTGGCCGACATCTTCTCTCCGCGGCGTTTCAGGCGACCGAACTGCTCCCCGGTGGGTTTGTCGATCAGGTACACTTTGCCGTTTCCCGCGGCGATGGC